>JBJTPO010000442.1:0-9136 GCA_046075145.1 Planctomycetota bacterium | reverse complement strand
CCCCAGCGGGTGTCGTGCGAAATCCCCGCGCCGCTGGAGCGGCACTCTGGTCTTGATCCAGTTCCAGATGGTCACATGCCGCGCGTACACATCGTCAGGATGGCGGATGCACCACAGCCGGTATTCGAGTTCCGTCACCGCCACGGCGCAGTCGCTCAAGCTCCGAGCCGGCAGGCTGCCCGTGGCCAACTGTTCCGCCGCTAAGCCGATCCCAACGGGCGAGGTCGTGAGCACCAGTGCCGGGCTGGCGTCACACCCCGCACCCGACGCGGCAGACCCCCGGCCCGCCAGGATCGCCTCCCAGCCGGCCAGCGTGGTGGACAAGTGGGCCGCGAGGATCATCCGCTCCGCGGCCCGTTCCGCGGCACAGGCAGTCTCCACGAGCGGCTTCCGCGCCCGCTGCTCGGCCGCGAACTCACGGAGGCCTTCGAACCAGGAGCGTGTGGTAGCGAGCATGGAGTCACCGCCTCCGGACATCATCGGATCATGTCCATGACGGACGCCCGACGACGGGCCACCGGGACTGATCCGGCAACGCATCGAGCAGCGGGCCGGCCATGTCATGCCCGCCGCGCTGCTCGACCGTCACCTGCCGGCGCTCGAACCTCCCGGGCCGGGCGAGGTGCCGATCATGGTCGACATCTCGCCCGAGCCTCAGGAGATCGTCCGCCGGATCGAGGCGGCCTTGGGGCTGTCCCGAACGCGGACTCCGCAGCCGGCGTCAGCGGGCAAACCGCTGACGCAGCCACTCGTTCTTCCGCCGCTCCAGCTCGATGAGCTTGGCGACCGGACCCTGGCGGCCGCTCACTTCGGGGCGGGCGGGACGGGCCTGGTTGGCGGACGCGGTGGAGGCGACGACGAGCGAGGCAACGACGGCGATGAGGAGCATGAGGCGGTGCATGAACAGCACTCCGAAGGCGGGAGGGGACCGGACGTGACGAGGCGACCGCCCGAGGACGATCGTGGGAGAAAGCATCGACGAGGGCGGGACAGTTTCTTCACCGCCGCGTCACGCTCCCGTACCTTCATCACCGCCGGCATGACGCGTTTGCAACCCGAAAAAATGAGCCGCTTTCCCGACGGCCATCGCTTGACGCACCGCGGATCACGTGCTGTCGGTTCGCGCCACCTGGGCCGGGTCTCCCCGTGCCATCTCGCCGGACGCTTGCTGCCGGCATCCTGCCGTCCGCTCGCTCGGAGGAAACCTCGCTTCGCCTTCCCGGCCGCGCTCGGTTTCCTACGCCGCTCGACTGGCACGGGTAGCCCCTCCAGCGAATGCATCGTGCGGGTCGAGTGTGCCACCCGCAGGTCACGCCAGCGGGTCTTCCGGCCAGGCGTGCTTCGGGTAGCGGCGGCGGAGCTCCTTGCGCGCCTGCGGATACGTCCGCTGCCAGAAGCCGGCCAGGTCGTCGGTCACCTGCCAGGGCCGCTGGTTGGGGGCGAGCAAGTGCAGGAGCACGGGGATCCGCCCGCCGGCGATCCGGGGGGTCTCCCGCACGCCGAGGAGTTCCTGGATCCTGGCGGCGAGCAACGGGGCGCTCCCCGGCTCGTAGAGCAGCCGGTGGCGCCGTCCCTTGACCTCGACGTGACTCGGCGCGAGCCGTTCGATCTCAGCGACCCGTTCGTGGCCAACGCGGCCGTGCAGCCCGTGCAGCCAGTCGGCCGCGGCGAGTTCGGTGAATGATCGCAGGCCGTGGCAGAGGTCCGGCAACAGGGCCACCAGGGCCGCATCGTCCAATGTCGGCATTCCGAGCTCCGGCAGGGACGTGGCCAGCCAGCGGGCCCGGGCCAGGAACGAGCCCGCCGCCGAGTCGGCCGCGGGTACCACTCGCACGAGGTCGGCCGCCGCTTCGCGGGCCAGCAGCATGGCTGCCGCGGCGGGGTCGCCGATGGCCGTAGGGGCCTCGTCGAGCACAAGATCGAGCCAGCTGGTCCGCAGTCGCGCCTCGACCTGCTTTCGCGACGGGTGCCAGAGCAGTTCCTCGCGGGTGGCGAGATTGGCCGCGGCCGCGGGCTCCTCGTCGAGCCAGGCCCGCTCCACGGCTGACGCGAGCCTGACATCGGCCTCGCCGGCAAAATCGTGCAGGTCGATCGCCAGGAAAAGCGGCTCCCCGTGCAGCCGCGAGCCCTTCAGCCGTACGCCGCGGCCCCCCACCAGTGTGCCACGATCCTGCGAGCCCGGCCGCTGCCGCGCCAGCCGATCGGGAAAGGCGTCGAGGAGGGCCCGCATCGTGGCTGTGGCGGGATCGGCGGCCCGGTCCGCGAGGGGCGCTTCCACGAGCCGATCGAGCTGCTCGGCCGCACGGAGCACTGCCTGCGCACCGGCCGGATGCGGGTCGAGGGCTGGGTCGTCGAGCCGGCCGCCGGCGTGGAACAGTTGCAGGGCGAGCACCCGATCGACCAGGTCCGACCGCGAGCGCACGGCATGCCGGTCGCGGGGGCCGCCATCGCGGGGCGTGCGAAAGGGGTCGCGTTCCGAGAGCAACGCCGCGGCGAGCGAGGCCTCCCGCAGCACGCCGTGCTCGGCGCCGGCCACGAGCAGCCGCGCGAGCCGCGGGTGGGCCGGCAGGCTGGCGAGCGCCTGGCCCAGCGGCGTGATCACGTCGCGTCCAGATGCATCAAGGGTCGTCGCGCCGAGCCGTCGCAGGAGCGTGGCCGCCCGCTCGACGCTGTCGGCAGGCGGCTGATCGAGCCAGGGAAAATCGTCTGCTTCCCCGATCGCCCGCAGCTGGAGGAGCGGCCCGGCCATGTCCTCCCGCAGGGCCTCGGGCTGCTCGGCGGCCGGGCGATGATGGTGCGCGGCCTCGTCCCACAGCCGCCAGCAGATGCCGGGCTCGGTGCGGCCCGCGCGGCCGGCCCGCTGGTCGGCCGCGGCCTTGGAGATCGGCACGAGTTCGAGCCGCGGCAGGCCGGTCGCCAGCGATACCCGCGACTGCCGGGCGAGTCCCGAGTCGATCACCGCAGTGACGCCGGGAATGGTGAGTGACGTCTCGGCCACGTTCGTGGCCAGAATCACCTTGCGGCGGCCGATGTCGTCGAGGACACGGTCTTGGGCCTCCGGGGGCAGGTCGCCGTAGAGCGGGAGCACCGCATGCCCCTGCCGCTCGACCGTGTGCCCCATGGCTTCCTGACAGCGGCGGATCTCGCCCACACCAGGCAGGAAGACAAGCACGTGCCCGCTCGTGTGCTTGAGCGCCACCGGCACCGCCTCGGCCACGAGCACGTCGAGGTCGCGGCGGTCGCCATGCCGCAGATACCGCGTTTCGACGGGAAACACCCGCCCCTCGGTGTGGATCACCGGGCACGCGCCGAGATCGGTTGCGGTGCCGGCGCCAGAGGCGGCAGGCTGCAAGCCTGCCCCCCGACCTTGGGTGCCGAGCAGGCGGGCCACGGGCTCGGCGGCCAGCGTGGCGCTCATGACGACGAGCCTGAGATCCGGCCGCACGGTCTGCCGCAGCCGCACGAGCAGCCCGAGGACGAGATCCATCTCCAGGCTCCGCTCGTGAAACTCGTCGAGCACGACCGCGGCGATGCCCGGCAGCGTGATGTCGGCGACCAGCCGGCGGAGCATGATCCCGGTGGTCTCCACGACCAGCCGCGTGTCGCGGCCCACCTGGGCGTCGAACCGCACCTGGTAGCCCACCTCGGCGCCGAGCGCCACTCCCCGCAGCCGCGCGATTCGATGTGCGACCGCCCGGGCGGCGAGCCGGCGAGGCTGAAGGAGCACGACCCGCCCCGGGTACTCAACGTCGTCGAGGATCGCCGCGGGCACGAGCGTCGTCTTGCCCGAGCCGGGCGGCGCCGTCACCACCACCGCTCCGCCCCGCGCTGCCGCCACGACGTCGGCGAGGATCCCGGCGACCGGCAAATCGGCCGACTTCATCCCGCTGCTCCTGGCCGCGTCAAGTCCGATACTCGAACGTGAACCTGCCCGGATCGGGCACGGGGTACTTGCCGTCGGCGTCGGCCTGCACCGGGGCAGGTGAGTCGGCGGTGAAGTCGGCTACGCCCGCCGTGAGGTCGTCACCCCAGTCGAGAGCCTCCTGGTAGGTGAGCGGCCGGCCGACGTGGCTCGCCATCCGCCCCATCGCCGTCACCAGGCTCGCCTCGGCGCCCCGCACCGCCTCGTTGTAGGCCGTCCCCGAACGGATGGCGGCGACGAGGTCCTCCCACTCGCGGCGGTACGGATTCGGCTCGGGCTGGGCCGCCGCCCAGAGGACGTTGTCGGCCTCCATCCGCTGGCTCTTGTAAATCGCACTTTTTGCCGGCGAGTGGCCGCTCAAGGAGACCGTGAAGGCTCCCTTCGAGCCCTGGCCGAACACCCCGAACTGCTGGTGGCAGTCCTTCATCACGCGGGACTGATAAAAAAACTTCGCGCCGTCGGCGAACGTGTATTCGATGCCATAGTTGTCGAAGTTCTGGTCGTTCACCTTGCCCTGGAAGTGGCGGCCGCCGATCGCCTCGGCCTTGACCGGCCAGGCGCCTTTCATCCAGCAGACCTCGTCAATGTGGTGAATGCAGTAGTCACTGAAGATGCCCCCCGAGCCCCAGAGAAAGTTGTGGAACCGGCGCACCTGCCAGAGGAGTTCGGGCATCTCGCCGTGCCCCGGATACAGGTCGAGGTTGTGCGCGGGCGACTGATTGCGGTATCCGCGGAAGGCGATCAAGTCGCCCGCCTCGCCGGCCGCCAGCCGCTCCTTGAGCTCGTTGCGGCGGTCGCAGTGCCGGCACATCAGCCCCACGCCCACCTTGAGGCTCTTCTCGTCCGCCTTCTTCGCCAGCTCGATGATCCGCTTGGCGCTCGCACCGTCCACCGCGACGGGCTTCTCCATGAAGGTGTGCACGCCCTTTTCGATCGCATAGCCGAAGTGCAGGGCCCGGAAGGCCGGCGGGGTGGCGAACAACGCGAGGTCGCCGGGACGCAAGCAGTCGATCGCCTTCTTGTAAGCGTCGAAGCCGATGAACGACCGCTCCTCCGGCACGTCCATCCGACTCTTGAACTGCTCCTGGGCCATCAGCGACTGCTTCTTGATGCTGAGCCGCTCGGGAAAGACATCGGCCATCGCGACCACCTTGAGGTTGCCGCCGGGCACGGAGAGGGCGTCGATCGTGGCGCCGGTGCCGCGGCCGCCGCAGCCGATCACGGCCACGCGCATCTCCTCGTCACCGGCGGCATGGGCGTTGCGGAGCCCCGCTGCCCCGATCAGCGAGCCGACCGACGCGGTCGCGGCAACGCCGCGGGATAGCTCGCCCAGAAAGCCGCGCCGGCTGGTTGAGTTCGACGACAGAGCGGAATGATCGGCGACTGTCATGAATGGATCCTCGCGCGGCGGTGGTCGGAGTCGCGACCCCGAGCTGCTCAAGATACGGCCGGCGGTCGTCAGCTGCCATATGCCTGGGCGACGGGCGCCCTGGCGAGGTCGGCGTCGAGGCTGCGGTGTGGACGAATGCCGAGCTTCGCGAGCGCCGCGTGGTAGGCCCGCACCCCCTCGTCGGCCGCCAGGTCGCCGTCCGCCACGAGCCGCAGGTGCCGGACGAACGCGGGCTGATGCTCGGCCGCATTGATCTTGCGGCCGAACAGCGCCACACGGGCCCCGTGCCGCTTGGCGTCAGCAAGCAGGGCGAAGGCGTCATGGGTGGTTCCCGCCCCGCCGCCGAGCACTCCGACCACGAGCGAGCGGTCGTAGGCGGCAAGCTGCTCCATCAGAGCGGGGCCGAGGTAGGGAATCTTGAGAAAAATCGGCCTGCCCGCCCGCGGCACGCCGGCCAGCATCCGGACGACATGGTCGGCAAGGAACCGGGCCACGTTCACAGGCCGGGCATGGGCGGCCTTGCCCGGTACCGCGTCAGGGGCGTTGGGAAAGAAAACCTCGAGGAAGTGCCGAAATCCTTCCCGCTCCGCCTCGAGGCGAAACTCTCGGTAGGAGGCCAGCATCGAACGGTCGAGCGCCGCATCGTCGTTGAACGTGACCGAGAACAGGCCGAGGTTCGCCCCTGGATCAGGCCCGCCGGCCGCGTCCTGCGGCATCTCGGCCTTGCCCCACCGGGCCTGGGTGATCGTGGTCGTGGCGAAGGGCAGCGCCGGCTGCTGACCGTAGCCGCCGCTGCCGGCGGCCAGCCAGATGTCGGTGGTGTCGTTCATCCGCACGGCGGGCGTGACGGGGCTCCCCTCGAACAGCCGTTCCTCGATGGCCAGCACCTCGCTCGTGCTCGCGCTCATGAGCATGATGTCCACGAGTCCCTCACCGACAAGCTCGCGGATGCTCTCGCGAAACTCGTGGATCGACCGAAACGGCCCCTGCCCCGGCACGCCATCGCGAGCCAGGCCGGGCGCCGCCAGACCGAAGGCCATGTCGGCGTCCTTGGCGTCGGCGAGGATGAAGTCGCCACAGGCCGGGTCGGCCAGGATCCGGGCCAGTTTCGCGTCGAGCGACTTTTCAGCGATGTCAGCCATGATGCGCATACGAGCCTATCCCAAACGACGGAGCCCATGAAAGCCGACGTGGGAAGCCTGTTCCTGACGAACCGCGGTGGCCCGCGGCAGCGGCATCCCCAACGTGAGTCCGTCGGTGATCGGCACGGCCCGCGCCTTGCCCGCGGGGCAGGCGTGCAGCCTGACGGAACAGGCCGGGCCGTTCCAACGCCATTCGCTCACCGAGCCCCCATCGCCCGGTTTGCAAAACCCGGCCCACGGTTTCCAGGCCACAAACGCTCACCCCGCGCGATGCGTTCCCTCGAGAATGAGGTGGACCCCAATTGTTGGACAGTCGGGGGCCTTGTTTAAGGTGGACCGCCACTGGGCGGTGGCCCGCGAGCCCCTACCAAGGGTCTCGCGCGGCCACGAGGCGGCTTACGGGTTGTATTCCGTTGATGTTCCTTCGTTCTCAGTCCGTCTCAACGGAGATTTGAGGGCGAACGCTTTTGTCGCGTCAGCAGACCTGGTCGGGCTTCGTAATCGCCATATTCCGCAGTACATACGGGTAAACCTTGTGGCCGGGGGCCGGGCGGCTGGTCGATCGCTTCGGACAGACGGCCTCGAGGCCAAGCAGTCGCATGAGCCGCTGAGCCCTCTCCCGGTTGATGCCGAAGTGCTCTCTGACCTTCCGCGTCCCGAAGAACGGCCGCTTGACGTACAGGGGGTCGATCTCCCGCATCAGGATCAGGTTCTCGGCCGACTCCCCGAGCGGCTCGTAGGATCAACTGCTTCGCGTCAAGCCGATCAGTTGGCACTGCCGGGCTACGCTCAGGCGCTTGTGGTTCGGATCGATGCATTGCCGCTTGACCTCAGCCGACATCGGTAGCTTGTTTTCAACCATTCGACCTCCATCTTCAGGCGGCCGATCTGCTCGTAGAGTTCCTGCTCGTCCGTAGCCTGCTCGGCACGCCGCTGCCGCCCGTCGGCGAACAGCTCCGCCATCTGGGCCATGAGCTGCTTCTTCCCGGCGGTCACCTGGCTCGTATGGATCCCGAACTGTCTCGCCAGTTGGGCCGTCGTCCGGTCGCCCTTGGCGGCTGCCAGAGCCACCTTTGCCTTGAATGCTGCCCCAAATACTCGACGCTTCCCGGCCATCATCCTGCTCCTGATAGGTTGCCTCCCACCCACGGAGCTCCACCTTATCAAGGCGCCCGAAAACCGGGGTCCACCTCGGAACTCGCGTGGCTCGCGGGGTGTCCGCCATCGACGACCGCAAGCCGGATACAATCCCTCGGGAACGATGGCGCTCCCAACGCTGGTTCGATCACCCCCGGAGCGATGCCGTGCTGGGTTTGATCTGCCGCCGGCTTGCCGCCGGCTTCGACGCCCTCGACAGCCCGCCGGTGCGGGCCGTGCTCGAGCGGTGCATGGTCACGGCGGCGGCGGTCGGGTTTCTCGTGCACCTGGCCGTGATCGGCCTCGCGCGGCTGTTCCCCGGGTCACCGCAGACGCTCTTCCAGGGGCTGGACGAGAGCCTTCTTCACGCGGTCTACACGCCGTTTAGCGTGATCTTGTTCTACGAGGTGGTGCTGCTGGTGTTCGCCTTGGCCGCCTCGCACACCGGGGAGATCGCCACGCAGTACCAGATCATCTCGCTGATCGTCGTCCGCGGGGTGTTCAAGGACATCGGCGGTTTCGAAAACCTGGAAAACTGGCTTGACGAGCCCGTCGCGGTCAGGGCCGTCTTGTTCGACATGGCCGGCGCCCTCGCAATGTTTCTGATCGTCACTGTCTTCACCCTGCTGCGCTACGCGACTCCGAAGCTGGCGATTCACCGCGACCTGGACGCTTTCATCCAGCTCAAGAAGGCCGTGGCCGTGCTGTTGCTGGTCGTCCTGGTCAGCCTGGCGGCAGTCAACCTGGCCAGCTGGGCCGGGCTGGTCGAGCGGCTGCCGGTGTTGCTGGCGCCGCCACCGATCGACGTCGATCTCTTCTTCTTCCCCCGCTTCTTCGAGTTCATGATCTTCACCGACGTCTTCATCCTGATCGTGTCGCTCGCCTACTACGACCGATACGAGTACGTGTTTCGTAACGCAGGCTTCGTGATCTCGACGGTCCTCCTGCGGGTCTCTCTGTCGACGCCCAAGCCCTACGATGTCGGGCTGGCCCTGATTGCGATGCTCTACGGCCTGGCGGTGCTCGGCGTCTTCGCCTGCTTCGCCACGATCGAGCGAAAACGCCGTTCATCGGCCCCCAGGCCGGGGTGAGGCCCGGGCTCGGGGCTGATGCGTGATCGCTCAGCGAATCTCGCTGGCCCGGCGGGCCGCCCAGACCGAGGCGCGATTGAAGGCCAGCGCCACGACGGCCGAACCGGCGGCGTAGAACACCGGGAGCGAGCCGTAGGTGGCGTCTTTCGGATTGATCGCAACCAGCACAAACAAGACCACCGCCGTCACGCAGGTCAGCGACAGGCCGGTGAACACGACGCTCCAGGCATCCCACTTCATGACAAAACTCCGTGTTCGTGTACCAGTCGTTCCGCTGCGGCGAGGGCTCGCCTGGCCGTCTCATCAAGTTCCTTGCGCCGGCCTATGCCGGCAGGCGCGAGCAGGGCCAGGCCGAAGAGCCGAAACTTTTCCAGCGTCGAGACCCGGACCCGCTCGTCGAGCACCTCGAAGTCTCGCCGTCTGATCCTCGCCCCGATCGCATGGTAGATCCGCG
>JBJTPO010000441.1:0-5403 GCA_046075145.1 Planctomycetota bacterium | reverse complement strand
CACGACGCGATCCTGAACCGCAAGGAGCGAACGTCACTGCGCGACGCGATGGAGCGGCAGCTCAAGCCGCTTTCGGTGGACGAGGTGCTGGCCCTGGAGAAGGCCGGCGGCCAACTGCTCGACGTCCGTGACGGGATCGACTTCGAGGGGGGGCACCTTCGCGGGTCGCTCAACATCGCCCTCTCCGGCAAGTACGCCACCTGGGCCGGCTCGATGCTCGCACATGACAAGCCGATCGTGGTGATCGCCGAGGAAGGGGGCGAGGAGGAGGCCATGATGCGGCTGGGACGAATCGGCTTCGACAACGTGGCCGGCTTCCTGAGCGGGGGCATGCGGGCGCTCGAGCATCACGCCGACCTCGTGGAACGCACGGAACGGATCACGGCCCCGGCCCTCGCCGAGTGGCTCGCGGCCACGCGGGCCAACGCCGACGGCCAGCCGGTGGTGCTCGACATCCGCTCCGAGGCCGAACACGCCGGCGGCCACGTGGCCGGCAGCCTCAACATCCCCCTGCCGCACCTCGACGAGCGGATCGGCGAACTGCCCTTGGGCCGACCGGTGGTGGTGCACTGCGAAGGGGGCTACCGATCCGCGATCGGGGTCAGCCTCCTGCAGAAGCTCGGCCACAAGGACGCCCACGACCTGGTCGGCGGATTCAAGGCTTGGGTGGCCACCATGAAGCCCGCCAACGTCGGCTGAGACCCGCCATCTTCAAACCGCTATGGGCGAACGTGGCAGCGGGATTTCAGCCCGCTGGATGTGCTGACATGGGAGCCGGATTCCGCGGGTGACAAACCCGTGGCCACGTCTCTCTGGCCTGGGGAAGGCAACAAGCATGTGCAGCACTGGTCATACCGTGAACACCTCACGCGGCGGGCCGACGCTGGCCAGGCTTTCGACCGTCGCGTCCCGGCTCGTCACCGGCGACGCGCCGAGATCAGCCGTTGGCGATCCAGCGGGGCAGCGGCAGCGCCCGACTTCTGGCAAGCAACAGCACGACACCGGCCGACAGCACGAGGGACGGCACTTCGACGGCCGCGGGCATCACCGCCAGCTGCCGCAGCATGGAAAACAGGCTGGCGAGACCGAAGAACCCACCGACCACGAACGACACCTTGTCGAATCCGGAGAGCGTCACCGCCAGCACGCCGACGACGGCGAGGCCGATGGTCCACGCCCACTCCACCGCGGGGATGAAACCCATGCTGCTGAGCAACCACCCGCCCCCCAGGGCGACCAGCAGGATTCCCAAGACGAGCACAGTGCGATCCTCGGGCACGACATTCTCCCGTACGCAATTGATGAACGGATCCATTGACCGGAGTTCCGATATCCTGCCCTCCGGATGACGGCCCGCAGGAGCCGCAGTTGGGGCCGCTGGCCCGGTAACCCTGGCTCGCTCAACGCCCACCGGTGGAACCTTCGAACGGGTCGAAACGGGACTTTTACGACCGCTGCGAGTTGCTTTGCACGTTCTGATTCGGGGCGATCGCCGGGTTCGGCCTCGGCGTCCTGGGACCGATCGCCCTCTCCGGACTCATGTGGTGGCTGGAACCGGCCAACATGCGGCAAGGCGGCGGTGGCGCCCTGCCGTTCTTGATGATCCTGACCGCCCCGCTGGGCACCATCTACGGGTCCGCCTGGGGCTACCAACGAGCCAACCCTTCCACGACGATCATCAAAAGAGGACCGGAAGGGGTTGTGGCGGAGTTCGACCGTCAGTTTGGCGGCCGCTCACTCGACGAGCAGCGGATCGCCCTGGCCGAGATCGCGCCGTTCTGGATGGCTGAGTATCGCCGCTGGGTCAATCCGCGGATCGTGATCGTGGCCCTGCTGTCGGTGGTGTTTCTACGGAACACGAGTGGGATCATCGTGTGGCTGGCGCTCGGTGGTGGCTACGCCGGGCGCACGGTCGCGGTCATCTCACGGGTTCGATCCGCTCTTCACGACGCCCGCGGCCGCTGGGGGGACGATGTGATCGACGGCCTCAACCTGCACTGGACCTTGCGCTCGTGGAAGCAGGAGCACCTCGGCCGTCGCGGGTGGTGACAACGTCGCCTGGTGGGACGATGAGTGATTCGGCCAAATCCACGCCGCCTTGCCGGTCAACGCCGAGTTCAAGCCGGGCAAGCCCGACGCCGTCGTGCCCTTCAAGGTCTGCGTCCCCCTGGCGTTCGTGCCGGAAGCCGGCCCCGTCACCTCCGTGCCGGCGGATCGGTCACGCTCGTCCGCCGCGTCTTCCCGGCCGACCGTCTGCTGGCTGCCCGCACCATCGCCCGGCGGCCGAAGCGGATGCCGGGGCAGATGATCGAGGAGTGAGCGGCTCGCCGAACCACGTGAACCCCGAGCCCGTGGGCGGACTCTGCGGGCAATCCGTGGAAAACGCGGGGGCCGGTTGGCGAGCCTCCAACGTGCGTCGCCGGTCTGGTACACCCTTGATTCATGGATCGCAGCCAACTCATCCCCTCGCTGTTCGGTGTGCCCCGCGCGCTCATCGGCATGCTGCACGTCGGCCCGCTCGCCGGCAGCCCGCTCCACCGACAAACGGCGCTTGACCTCGACGACCAGATCGCCGACGCGGTGAGCCAGACCGAGATCTATCGGGCCGCCGGCTTCCACGGCGTCGTCCTCGAGAACATGTTCGACCGGCCCTACCTCAAGGGCCGCGTCGGACCGGAGACGGTGGCCGCGATGGCCGTGATCGGCCGCGAGGTCCGCCGCGCCGTGCCGCTGCCGCTCGGCCTCCAGGTGCTCGCGGCCGCCAACGAGGAGGCGATCGCGGTCGCGGTCGCCTGCGGAGCGGCCTTTGTCCGCGTCGAAGGCTTCGTGTTCGCCCATGTCGCCGACGAGGGGCTCGTCGACGCCGCCGCCGGCCCCCTGCTCCGCTACCGGGCCGCGATCGGTGCCGACCACATCCGTGTCTTCGCCGACGTCAAGAAGAAGCACTCGTCCCACGCGCTCACCGCCGACCTCGACATTTCCGAAACGGCGCGCGCGGCGGAGTTCGCACTTGCCGACGGCGTGATCGTGACGGGCACGGCCACCGGCCGCCCCGCCGACCCCGCCGAGGTCGGGGCCGTGGCCGCCGCGGTCGGCATTGCCACGCTCGTCGGCTCCGGCGTCACGGCCGACAACGTGGCCGCGTTCGCGGCCGCCGACGGCCTGATCGTGGGATCGAGCGTGAAGCAGCAGGGCGACTGGCGAATGCCGCTCGACCCGGACGCGGTCCGCCGCCTGGCCGACGCCTTCGCCGCAGCCGCCGGAGGCGCCGCGGGGCGAGACCGATGAACGCCGCGCCCGACCTCGTCCTCGCCGGCAACCTGCTCGTGGACGACATCGTGCTCGCCGACGGCACGACGCTGCTCGGCGAGCCCGGCGGCGCCGTGCTCCACGCCGCCCTGGCCGCGAGCCTGTGGGGCTGCCGCGTGGGCATCCTTTCCGTGGTCGGCAGCGACTATCCGCAGGCCGCCCTCGACGCGCTGGTCGCCCGCGGTGTCGATCTGGCGGGGGTGCGGCTGCTGGGCCGGCCCGGCGGCCGCGCCTGGCTGCTCCACGAGCCCTCGGCTCGCCGCGTCATCCACCATCTCGACGGCCCGTCGCATGCGGATGTCTCGCCAGCCTGGGCCGATCTGCCCGCCGCCTGGCGGGCAGCCCGCGGCATCCACCTCGCACCGATGCCGCTGGAGCGACAACTCGACCTGGCCCGCGGCATCGCGGCGAGCGCCGTGCCGGCGCGGCCCTTCGTATCGCTCGATCCCTTCGAGATCGTCCGCGACGAGACCGCGGGCCGCTGGCGGGAGCCGCTGGCCCACGTCGACGCCCTGTTCGCCGGCGAGGACGACCTGCGGCTCTCGGTCTCCCCTGCCGGCGCGCTGGGCGACCTCGCCGGCGACCGGCTGCGGCTGCTCGTGCTCAAGCAGGCCGACCGCGGCGGCATGCTCGTCGATCGCCACGCGGCCGACTCTCAGCGTTGGCATGCGCGGGCCGATCGGATCGTCGATGGGACCGGCGCCGGCGACGCCTTCGCGGGCGGATTCCTCGCGGGCTGGCTCGGCACGGGTGACCTCGCCCGGAGCCTCGCGCAGGGCGTGGTCTCGGCGAGCCTGGTGCTGGAAGACTGGGGCAGCCGCGGCCTCGCTCGGGCCACGCCCGAGTCGGCCCGCCGCCGGCTGGCCGAATGGTTTCCGGACGTGACGCGAGGTGTCCTCCGGGAGGCGGTCGCGAGATGAAGACACCGCGGTTCGTGATCGCCGACGAGGTGGCGGCGGCGTTCGTCGCCGGCAGGCCGGTCGTCGCGCTCGAGACGACGCTCGTCACCCACGGGCTGCCGCGGCCGCACGGCCTGCGGGTCGCCGAGGCGCTCGAGGCCGCGGTGCGCGAGGCCGGGGCCACACCCGCCACGATCGGCATCCTCGCCGGTGCGGTGCGCGTCGGGCTTTCGCCCACTGAGTTGGCGTCGCTCGCCGCGAGCGATGCCGCGAAGGTGAACCCCGGCAACCTCGCGGCCGTGGTCGCGACCGGCCGGGCCGGCTCGACCACCGTCGCCGCCACGGCCTGGGCCGCCGCGAGGGCCGGGATCCGGGTCTTCGCCACCGGCGGCATCGGCGGTGTCCACCGCGACGCGGTGGAGACGGGCTACGTCTCAGCCGACCTGACGGCACTCGCCCGCCATCCCGTCGCCGTCGTGTGCGCCGGGGCGAAGGCGATCCTCGACCTGCCCCGCACCCGCGAGATGCTCGAGACGCTCGGCGTGCCGGTGCTCGGGTTGGGGACGAGCGAGTTTCCGGCGTTCTCCCGGCGAGCGAGCGGCCTGGCCGTCGACGCCCGCTGCGACTCGCCCGCCGAGGCCGCCGCGGCGATCGCGGCCCACTTCGCCCTGGGCCTGCCGGGCGGGCTGGTGGTGGCCAACCCGATCCCGGCGACGAACGAGCTGCCGGCCGACCTCCACGACGCCGCCCTGGCGACGGCGCTTGCTGACGCCTCGGCAGCCGGCGTCCGCGGCCGCGACGTGACGCCTTTCTTGCTCGAGCGGATGCGGCTGCTCACCGGTGACGCCAGCCTGCGGGCCAACGAGGCGTTGCTCCTGCACAACGCCACGACGGCCGCCGAGATCGCGGTCGCGCTGCGGCGTAACCCGCACTGACATCTCACACGCACACACCCTCGCCAGACGCGTGCGACCATCCCATCCCTCTTGCCCAAGCAAGGGGGATGGTGGCCTCCGTCTCACACGCCCACCCCGGACCATCGCACGTCAGTTCATCGACGTGGGTCGTGTCGTACCCCCGTTGGCACCGGGGGGCTTTTATGGGGAGCCTGCGAGGGGCTGCCCATGCCAATCGAGCGGCGTAGGAAACCGAGCGCAGCCCGGAGGGCGGGAGCGAGGTTTCCTCCGAGCGAGCG
>JBJTPO010000440.1:0-1379 GCA_046075145.1 Planctomycetota bacterium | reverse complement strand
TCGTCTTCCTCTGGGCGGAAAGGAGGGGAAAGGAGGGTCTCGTTTGGTTTGTTGGGGGGCGGCGAGCCCGCCACGCGCCCGCCACGCTCACGCTCGCCTTCAAGGACTGGGGGTTCGAGATCGCCGGCCGCGACCCGCTGCCCGACTCGGCCGCCGAGTGGCGGCGGCTGTTCGCGCCGCTGAACCTGCTCACCGACCTGATGAGCTGCCTCAACTCGACCGAGATGGCCCGCCGCCACTTTCGCGAGATCGCCCGCGTGGCCGGGCTCGTGCAGGGGAGCGGCCGCAGCGACCGGCAGACACGGGCCTCAGCCGGGCTGATCTATGACGTGCTCGCGGAGCACGACGCGGGCAACATGCTGCTCGTGCAGGCCCGCCGGGAGGTGCTGGAGCGGCAGTTCGAGTTTCAGCGGCTGGCCGAAGCGGTCGAGCGGGTCGCCACCCAAGAGATCCGAGTCGTGGAGACTCCGCGGCTCACGCCGCTCGCCTTCCCGATCTGGGCGGAGTTCATCCAGTCGCGGCTGACCACCAAGGACTGGCTCACGCGGATCACCGACATGGCCCGCGAACTCGAGCAGGCGGCCGAGGGCTGAGGCCCTGACCTGGCGGCCAGGGCAGCCTCGGCAACCTGCGCAAGCTCATCCTGCAGGGAAGAGTGTGCCGATAACACGGGTTGGATGACTGCGCCTGCCGACGTGATGAACACGAGGCACTCCCACCAATCGAGTCCCGCGCTCGGCGAGTTGTGACGTGCTGCCCTGCTTGAACTTTCGGCACAGCCTCATCACCTGTGCGGCCGCATGCCTCCTCGCGTGTACCTCGACGGCGGCGGCGCAGCCGCCCGTGATCGCAGAGGAGATTCCCGCCCCCGCCGCGGTCGAGTCGCTGCGGGCCGACATCCGGCGGCTGGAGCAGGAGATCGAGGTGCTCCGCGCCGCGAAGTCCCCCGCCGCCGAGAAGGCCGCCCCACAGGGCGATCAAGCCAAGACGACGATCGCCGACCGGCTCTCGACCCTGGAGAAGGGCCTCGGCAAGCTCGTCGAGGCCGCCGACAAGAAGAAGCAGGACGAGGCCAAGAAGCCGCTCTTCATCCTCAGCGGGCAGATGCAGGCCGACCAGGTGTACTTCGGGCAGGATCAGATCAGCCGCGACGCCGTCGGCGACCTCCAGGACGGTGCCCAGTTTCGCCGGCTGCGCATCGGCGGCCGTGGCACGGCCTTCGAGGTCTTCGAATACGCGCTCGGCGTCGATTTCGCGCTGGCCAACCAGCCGAGCTACCTCGACAACTACATCGAGTGGAAGCAACTGCCCTACTTGCAGAACGTCCGCGCCGGCCAGTACTTCGAGCCATTTTCGCTCGAGCGCGTCACGCAGAACCG
>JBJTPO010000439.1:0-6614 GCA_046075145.1 Planctomycetota bacterium | reverse complement strand
TGCGCCTCGCGGCACCGCTCGTTGGCGCGGGCGCGGTCGGTGCGGCGCGAGGCGAGCAGCGTCGCCAAGGCGTCGATCCGTCCTGCCACCTGGCGCCGCAATCCGGGGGCGGCCGTCACGAGTTCCTCGAGTTCGCGGCGTCGGGCCGAGACGGCCCCGAGGCAGTCGGCGGCCCAGTCGGCCTGCCGCTGCGCCTCCTCGAGCGCCGCGACCGCGCGAAAGTAGGACTGCCGCGAGACATGGGCATCCGCCCGCCCCTCGTCGAGCAGCGTGCGGGCCCGCTTGGCCGCCTCGGCTGCCGCGGCGGGATGGTCGGCGAGGTCGCCCCAGGCGGACTCGGCGAAGCGGTCGGCGAGGATGCCGAGATCGGCGCCGGCCCCCTGGCCGGCGACGGCCAGTGACTCCAGTCGCGCCGCCAAGCTCGCGATCAGTCCCTCGGCCCGCTCCCGCGCGGCGACCACGCTCTCGAGCAGCCTGGCCGCCTCCGCGGCCGCCTCCTCGCTGCGGCGAAGGTGGGCCGCCGCGGTCTCCACATCGGACGCATCGAGCAGGTCGGCGGCGAGCGCCGCCTCCTGCTCGGCCGCCGTCAGGAGCTCCTCGGGATCGGCGCCCGGTTCCGACAAGAGCCAGCCCTCGCCGCGACGGGCGGCCACCTGTCGCCGAATCTCGGCCACCCGCTCCAGCGCGTGGCGACGGCGGTCGTCGGCGGCCTCGACGGCGTCGACCCGCGCGATCAGGTCGGCGATCACGCGGCGTGCATCCTCGAACCGGCCGCGGGCGGCGATCGGATCCGGCTCCACGTCGGCAGCGCCGAGCTCTCGGCTGCGGGCGGCTCCGGCGAGCAGGGGCTCGAAGGCCGCCGCCGACCGGCTCCGGCCGGCGAGCGCGTCGAGCTTCGCGCGGGCGGCGCCCAGATCGGCGTCGAGCGCGCCGGCCAGTTCCCGGGCCCGCTCGTGCGCCTGCTCGAGCGCGTCGAGCGGGCCGCGGCAAGAGGCGGCCACTTCGTCGAGCGGCGGACGGGCCTCGGCCGAGTCGAGCATCGCGAGCACGTCGTCGCTGGCCGCGGTGCCCAGGAACCACTCCTCGCCCAGCCGCGATTCGGCCTTCTCCCAGACGTCCATCAGGCCCAGCCACCGTTCGCGGTAGCGGCCGATCGACTCTTGCACGGCGTCGTAGGCGTTGCGGGTCAGGCCGACCATCGGCGTCTGGAAGTCGGGGTCGGCGTGGGGCAGCATGCGGTGCCGCTCCCGCTGGGAGTCGAGCAGGTCGGAGAGCGCGACGACCTCCTGCTTGAAGGCCGCGAGCCGGTCGCGGGCGGCCGCCTTGCGGTGAGCATGCCGCGCTCGCTTGGACCCCAGCCAGACCGCGGCGCCCAGGACGGCGAACGTCATCGCCAGAAGCGGCAGCGTCGTGGTCCAAAACATCTTCTGCTGCTCGGCCCGGCGCGCCTCGGCGGCGATGCCGCCGGTGATCGTCTGCTCGGTGGTGGTGACCAGGTCGGCGAGTCCCTTGGCGTATTGCATGTCCTTGGCCCGGGGCACGAACGCCTTGCGGATCACCTGCTTCTCGAGCCGGTCGAGGTTGAGGCCGGCCGAGGCCAACAGCGACGGCGGGGCGTCCATGGCGATCGAGCGATCGCCGATGTCGAGCAGGATCGTGATGTCGGTGGACGGGTCGTAGGAACTTCCTGTGCCACGCGCCTCCCACCAGCGGTCGACGAGCCGTGGCAGGAGCGAGGCCGCCCCGCCCTTGTCGCCCTCGGAGTCGACGACGACCACGCGGTAACGGCGGCCGCCACCCTGGTTCGCCGCCGCGATCGCCTCACGCACTGGTGCGAAGTCGTCGGGGATGCCCGGCGCCACGATCACGTCGGCGACGGCCGTGCCACCGGGTGCCGGGGGGAGGTTGACAGTGTCGGCCCGGGTGGACCAGGCCGAGAGGCAGGCGGCGAGTGAGAGCGCGGCAAGTCGGAGGGCACGGTTCATGGAGAGTGTCCAGCGGGGCGAAGGGACGCTTTCGGAGTCTAGCCGTCCGGCGACCGCTCGACACGTCGCGGGCCGCATGGACGGATGGCGCGTCCCTCTGCAGCACGTCCGCTATGTGTCCGAAAATTCAGACTCGCCATCGATCGCCAGCGGCAGGCCGAGACGCATGGCCACCGCCTGGCCCGCGTGACGAGCTGCCTCCCCGCCCGCCGTGAGGATGGCCGTGGCGTTCAGGGTGACCGCCTCGGCGACGATGCCATCGACGTCCCCTGCCCCGTGGCCGACCAGCCGGACGCGATGGAGCCGACCGACCGCAAGGAAGCCGGCCGCCCAGGCCGTGGCGCGTTGCGCCACCGCCGCATTGTCGGCGATCACGAGCACGGGTCCCGGGTGCCCTCCCACGTCGGCCACTCCGTCCGCCCAGGCATGGCCGTCGCAGGCGGTCACTGCCGCTCCGCGCCGATCTCTTCGGCCGTGACGCGGGGGCGAGTGATGCCGCCGGCCGCCGGGGGTGGTGGCAGGCCCGGAACTCCCGCTCCGGTCGGACGACCAGGCAGCGCCGGGAGGATCATGGACCCGGTGCGGCCCGGCTGGCGGACGCTCGGCAGCAGGCCACCGGAAGCGGCCGTCGAGCCGCTGGCCGCCCCGGCGTCATCCGGCGCGAGCGGAGTCGGACGCCGGCCGGCGTTGAGATCGCCCCATGCCCCAGCGCCGTAGCCTGACGTCGCTGCCGGCGCCCCGGCCCGCACGCCACCGGTGACGGCGGGCGCAAGCCGCTGCGGCGGGAGCCACGACGCGCGGGCGGAACGCGGCGCCGGTGCGGTGGCCGCCGGCTGGCTTGCTGGAGCGGGGGACGCTGGGGAGCGCGGTCGCTGAGGCGCTGCGACGGGTGGCTGCGATCTCGGAGCCCGCATGCCTGGCGGCGACTCCGACGTGGCGCGGCCCGGCTCGCTCGGTGGCTCCGGGGGCAACCGAAACACGGGCTCGTCGCCCGCTTCCGGGTCGGAGGCCTCGGCCCCACTGTCACTCCCCCGCGGGAGGCCGGTCACCGGGTCGATGCCGGCCCCGAGTTGAATTTCGAGCCGCTTGCGCTTCATCCGGGCCCGGGCGACGTCGGCCTCCGATTTGCTGATGCTGCCGTCGCCGTCGAGATCCCAGTCGCGGAGCAGTTCCTCGCGGGTCGCCCGCACGGGAGGGGCGGACGTTCCCGGCACGAGGCCGCCTCCCCGGCCTGCCGGCGGCTCGGCGGAGGTCGCCGGCAGCACGACAAAAATCACAACCGCCAGGCCGCCCGCAGTTCGTACACCGCATCGGATTGGCATCGCTCGGCTCCCGGCGAGGGTCGGTGGGGCGACTCGGGCGGCGAGTCCGACTTTCCAGTGTACCGATCCGCGCCCGGCGTCGCGGCCCGTCAGCCCACCGACTCCGCAGGGACCGGGCCCGGGTGCCGTTGGTCGGCCGCGGCGAGCGCCGCGGCGATTCCGGCCGAGGCTGCGGCCATGTCGCCTGAGGCGAGCTCGCGGGCGGCAACGTGGCAGTGCACGACGTGGTCGCCGACGCGGGTGGCCGGCGGATCCTTGTCGCGGCAGACCGCCTCGGCCAAGGGGCAGCGGGGATGGAAGCGGCAGCCCGCCGGCGGCCTGGCTGGGCTCGGCACGTCGCCAGGCAGCACAATCCGGCCCCGGCGCCGCGCGGGGTCCACGCTCGGCACCGCCGAGAACAGTGCCTGGGTGTAGGGATGCAGGGGCGCCGCATAGAGGTCGGCGGCGGGGGCGTGCTCGACCAGCCGCCCCAGATACATCACGGCCACGTCGTCGGAGATGTATTCCACGACCGAGAGGTCGTGGGAAATGAAGAGGTAGGTGAGCCCAAGGTCGCGGCGAAGTTCGACGAGCAGGTTCACCACCTGCGCCTGGATCGAGACGTCGAGCGCGGAGATCGGCTCGTCGAGCACCACGAGTTCGGGCTCGAGCACGAGCGCCCGGGCGATCGCGATCCGCTGTCGCTGGCCGCCGGAGAACTCGTGGGGATAGCGGGCCAGCGCCGCGGCCGGCATGCCCGTCCGCTCGAGCGCCACGGTCATCCGCCGTAACCGCTCCGGCCCGTTCCCCAGGCCGTGGACGACGAGGCCCTCCTCGAGGATCGCTTGCACCGTCATCCTGGGGTTGAGCGAGCCGTAGGGATCCTGGAACACGATCTGCAACCGCCGCCGCAGCGGCCTGAGCGCCGCCTGCGACAAGCCCCGCAGGTCGTGGCCGGCGAAGCGGACGCTGCCCGCGGTCGGCTCGACGAGCCGCAGCAGGCTGCGGCCCACGGTCGTCTTGCCGCAGCCGCTCTCACCCACGAGGCCGAGGGTCTTGCCCGGGCGAATCGCGAACGAAACCCCGTCCACGGCGCGGACGGCGCCCACCGGGCGACGAAGGAGCCCGCGGCGGATCGGGAAATGCGTCTCCAGGTCTTGGACGCACAGGAGCGGCTCGGTCGGCGGGGTCATCGCTCGCTGCCCTCCCGGGCGGGTGCCCCAAGCTCACCGGCGTAGTGGCAGCGGACCAGATGGCTCGCCGCGAGCGGGCGGAGGTCGGGGGCCTCGGCCGTGCACCGGGCCTCGCGGGCGAACGGGCAGCGGGGATGAAACCGGCAGCCGGCCGGAAAATCCCGGGGCTGCGGCACCATGCCCGGAATCGCGGCCAGCGGCGCGCCCGTGCGGTGCTCGGGCCGTGCGGCCAACAGGCCGATCGTGTAGGGATGCAGCGGGCGGGCGAAGAGTTCCGCCGCCGGGGCCTGCTCCACGATCTGGCCGGCATACATGACCGCGACGTGGTCGCACGTCTCGGCCACCACGCCGAGGTCGTGGGTGATCAGCAAGAGCGCCATCCCCAGCCGGCGGCGGAGGTCGGCGAGCAGTTCCAGGATCTGGGCCTGGATCGTGACGTCGAGCGCGGTGGTCGGCTCGTCTGCGATCAGGAGGTCGGGCTCGCAGGCCAGCGCCATCGCGATCATCACCCGCTGCCGCATCCCGCCGGAGAGCTGGTGGGGATACTCGTCAAGCCGCCGCTCGGGATCGGCGATCCGCACGAGCCGGAAGAGCTCCAGCGCCCGCGCTCGGGCCGCGGCCGGCGTCACGGCCCGATGCAGGCGCACGGCCTCGGCCACCTGCGCGCCGATCGTGAACACGGGATTGAGGCTCGTCATTGGCTCCTGGAAGATCATGCCGACGCGGCCGCCACGGACCTGCCGTAGACGGCCTTCGGAAAGCCCCACCAGATCGAGCGGCCGGCCGTCGACCTCGAGCAGGATTGTTCCGTGCTCGATCCGGCCTGGCGAAGCCACGAGCCCGAGCACGCTCATCGCCGTCACGCTCTTGCCGCAGCCGCTCTCCCCGACGAGCCCGACCGCCCCGCCCCGCTCGATCGACAGCGACACCCCGTCCACCGCCGGTACCCGGCCGGCCGGCGTGTGAAACGCGGTCACGAGGTCCTGGATCTCGAGCAGCGGCACTACGGATGCTCCTCCCATGGGACACCGGGGTAGCCCGTGCCAATCGAGCGGCGTAGGAAACCGGCTTTACACCCGGCGGGCCATCCATGGCCCCGGCGGGCTTCGCGGCCCTCCGGCCGCCGGCCACCCCTCCGGGCGGCCGTGTTCGTACGCGAAGCAGCAAGCAACGATCCATGCGGCGCATCACACAGCCGCAAGGGGTAGCCCGTGCCAATCGAGCGGCGTTGGAAACCGAGCGCAGCCTGGAGGGCGAAGCGAGGTTTCCATCGAGCGACCGAAGGGCAGGATGCCCGCAGGGAGCGTCCGGCGAGATGGCACGGGCTACCCCGGCACATCTGCGTCGATTCCCCGAAGCGAGAGCCGAGCAGCGTCACTTTCGCGCCTCCCGCAGCCGCGGGTCGGTGGCCTTCTGGAGCCCCTCGCCCACGAGGTTGAAGGCCAGCACGGTCAGGAAGATCGCCGTGCCGGGGAAGAACACCAGCCACCACATCTTGAGGTTCGAGCGGGCGTCGTTGAGGAGCGATCCCCAGCTGGCCGACGGCGGCGGCTGGCCGAAGCCGAGGAACGACAGGCCGCTCTCGGTGAGGATCGCGGCGGCGATCCCGAACGTGATCGGCACCATCACCGGGGCCAGCGCGTTGGGGAGCACGTGGCGGAGGATGATCCGGCCCGGGCCGGCGCCCACCGCCCGGGCGGCCGTGACGAACTCCGCCGACTTGAGCCGGAGGAACTCCCCCCGCATCAGCCGCGAGATGCCCGTCCAGCCGGTGAGTCCCAGCACCGCCATCATCTTCCAGATGGTCGGCTTCTCCACGATCGCCAAGAGCGCGAGGATCAGCACCAGCGCCGGCACGCACATCACCACTTCGGTCGCCCGGCTCACGAC
The DNA here is from genome assembly GCA_046075145.1 of Planctomycetota bacterium. Classification (GTDB taxonomy): domain Bacteria; phylum Planctomycetota; class Planctomycetia; order Pirellulales; family UBA1268; genus QWPN01. The sequence goes on along the minus strand of JBJTPO010000439.1, from coordinate 245 downwards.
CGCATCCACCCAGCCGCCGAAGTAGCCGGCGAGCGCCCCGACCGTGATCCCGATCGTGGCCGCGATCCCCATCGAAACGAAGCCCACGAGCAGGGCCACGAGCGTGCCGTGGACCATCTTGGCGAACACGTCCACGCCCGCCTGGGTGGTGCCGAACAGGTTGCGGCGGCTGGGTCGCCCCTCGTCGCGGGCCGGATTACCGGGCAGCCCCGGCCACTCGTCGGCCCGCACGGCGCGGTAGGGAT
>JBJTPO010000438.1:0-2806 GCA_046075145.1 Planctomycetota bacterium | reverse complement strand
CTCCTTGAGCGCGTCGGGGTTGAGCACGCGGGTGAGCATCGGAAACGGGTCGTCGGAGACATCCTCGAGGCCCTGGATCGCCTGATACTTCTCCCGGGCCGCCTGGGCGAGCATCGTCGCGGGATAGTCGCGGGCGATCATCGCGTAGTAGATCCGGGCCGCGCTGTAGTGCTTGCCCCTGGCGTAAAACTCCGCCCTTCGCCAGTGCCGGTCCGCCTGTCGGGCGGCGATGTCGCCGCGGGTCTTCTCCACCCGCGCCTCCTCCTCCCGGCCGAGTTGGTCGGGGAACTGGACGAGCGTCTGGTCGGCCAGGATCTCCGCCTCGTCGAGGATCCCGCCCTCGTAGGCCGCCCCCTGGTAGGCATAGAGCTTCGACTGCAGCCCCAGCAGGTGGGCCTGGAGCAGGAACTCGCTGTCGGGGTATTCGCTGCGGAGCAGGCCATAGAAGTAGTCGGCGTCGAGCCACTGCCGATCGAGGAAGTGGGCGTTGGCCGCGGCCATCAGGCTGTCGTCCGCCAGCGCCCCCCGTGGGTCGTTGATCCGCACGTGATCGAAGGCCTTGAGCGCCCGGCCCCGGGTGTCGAACAGCGGCCGGCTCCGATCGAACACGTTCGGGACGATCGTGGCGTAGTGGTGCTTCTCGTCGAGGGCGACCCAATACTGGCCGATCACGAACTGCCGCTGGGCGATCCGGTCGAGATACTTCGTATTGGCGTATTTCTTGACCAGCTCGTCATACTCATCCTCCGCCTTGGGGTACTGGTCGGTGAAGAAGTAGCACTCGGCGAGTTGCCAGCGGGCATCTTCCTCGAGCGAGGTGTCGGGCCAGCGGTCGATCACCTTCTTGTACTTCGCGATCGCGCCCTTGTGGTCGCCGCCACGAAACAGCACGTCGCCCTCGGCCATCGCCGCCCGGGCGATCTGCTCATTGGGCCCGCGGCCGGTCATCTTCTTCCACCGCCGCTTGATGTTCTCCCCCTTGAAATAGTCGAAGCCGTAGTCTTGGCTGGCGCCGGTGTATTCGGACGAGATCACCTCGCTGTCGGCGTCGGCGCCGAGCTCCCCCTCGAGCGTCGACTCCTTCGCCGCCGCTTCGGGCTTGGACCAGGGCCACTTCGGCGCCTGCAAGGTGGCGCAGCCCCCCGCGCAGGCGACGAGCAGCACAAGGCCCGAGGCCCGGCTGACGGGACGGCGACAGACCGGCGGCTGGTGGATGCGCGTGGTCAACTGGTCCTCCGGCGGGCCGGACGGCGAAGCCTGGACGCGACCCGGGTCGGCCTGCCGAGCAAGTGGGCGATGGCGGTGGTGATCACGGACCTGGCCTCCGCGATGGCCCGGGCCGGCAGTTCGATCGTGGGCGTGTCGGGGGTGACGCCGTGCCGGATGGCGGCGAGCGCCTCGGCGGAAAGCATCGCGACGGCCGGCCTCCCGCTCCGGCAGCGGCCGCAGAGCGTGCCCCCCTCGAGCAGGCCGAAGGGCGTGCGGCCGGCCGCGTCGAGCGGGCCGCCACACTCGACGCACTGGCCGGTCTGGGGCGCATGGCCGACCAACCGCAGGAGCGTGAGTTCGAACCGCAGCAGGATCGCCGGCACGGCGCGATCGTCGCCGCGCCAGTCGGAGAGCCGCCGCAGCGTCGTTTGGGCCACATCGAAGAGTTCCGGGTGCGGGTCGGCGTCGGCGGTGAAGGCGTCGAGCAGTTCGGCCACGTGCAGGCCACCGAGCACGGCGGGCAGGCTGCCGCCAACACGGAACCGATGCTCGAGGGCCGCCTCGGTCAGCAGGTCGAGACCACCGGACGCGCGGCGGAGGACGAGTACCTGACTGATCGAAAGCAGGTCAAGGCCGCCGTCGAAGGAACTCTTGGGCCGCCACGCCCCCTTGGCCAAGGCCCGCAGCTTGCCGAACTCCCGGCAGCAGAGCGTGACGATGCTGCTGGTCTCGCCGAACGCGATCGTGCGGAGGACGATCGCGAGCGTCTTCTCAGCGGCCATGAGGGGCTGGCTTTCGCGGGCGACGGGGCGGGGCCGGCAGGCCGACGGCGGCCATCACGGCCCGCTCCCGCCTGCGCATCCTGCGCCGCTCGCCCGGTGTGCCGTCGTCTTCGCCGGCGAGATGGAGCAGGCCGTGGACGACGTAATACGCCAGTTCGTGTCGCGGCTGCCAGCCGAGTTCACGGGCAACCCGCCGGGCCGTCTCGGCACTGGCGGCGATGTCGCCGGTGAGGCCGGCCGCCGCGCCCGTAGACAGGTCGAAGGTGAGCACGTCGGTGGGCCCCGGGATCCCCATCCAGCGGTCGTGGAGCGCCGCGATCCGCCGGTCGTCGACGACCAAGACCGTGATCTCGGCCGCCTCGACGCCGAGCGCCGCGATGGCCTTGCGCACGACCCGCTCGAGCCACGGGGCATCGACGGGCACGGTCTTCTGCCGGTTCACGACTTCGACGCTGATCGACATGGGAGACCTGAAGTTCGCCTTGGGGGGCCCCCATCATAGACCGTCTTGTGATGAGGGCTCCGGGTAGCCCATGCCATCTCGCCGGACGCCCAGGCAGCCTCTTGCGTGAGGGCTCGGGATTGCCGGTCCCTGTCGCCCGGACGTTCGCTACGGCCATCGTGGCCTCCGCTCACTCCATGCTGGCAGCGCTTCGGCATCCTGCCTTCGCTTGCCATCAAGGCCGGCTCCAGGGCACCGGCAACCCCGAGCAGTCCAACGGTGCGCATGGAGAACACGCCATCGCGCGGATTCGCCTGAACCCACGCCGCGCGTCGCTCCGCGCCCGAACACGGCCGCCCGGAGGTGCGGCCGC
>JBJTPO010000437.1:0-3349 GCA_046075145.1 Planctomycetota bacterium | reverse complement strand
GGAAGCACGTGCTGGTGGCCCCGGGGTCGAGCTTCAACGTGCCCTACCGCGACCACTTCCGGGTCACGTTCCTGCCCGATGCCGAACAGATGGCGGATGTCTGCGGCCGGATCGAGTCGCTGCTGGACGAGGCGGCCGCGGCGCCGGCGTAGCAAGCTCGCTCGAGTCCCGGCGGTGTTCGTGCGAGTCCGCCCGTCGAGGCCCATCCGTTTGCTGACCCGCTCGGCACCCGTTGGGCTGCGAGGGGTTGCCCACGCAACGAGCTACTCGGCTCCGAAGAGCTGCGTCCAGTGCTTGCCTGAGCGGCCAAGGCCCTGACGGGTATGGCCCTCGCCAAACATGTTCTTGTGGTGGCCGGGGCTCAGGAACCAGGCCTTGATCGCGTCGCCGCCGACGGTCGAGCCCATGAAGATGTTCTCGCCGCTGGCCGTCGTGCCCGCGAGCTTGGCCCGATCCCAGGGCGTCTGCTTGCCCGGCAGCGGAGACTCGTGGGCGAAGAATCCGTGCCGCTCCATGTCGCCGCTGTGCATCACCGCTGCCTCGCAAAGCTTGGGGTCGAAGACGAGCGGGGAGAGGCCGCAGGTCAGCCGGATCTCATTGACGGCCATCATTCCGGGCACCACGTCGCCGGGGAGCGAGCCGGCGATCCGCTCATTTTCGGCTGCGACCCGAAGCGACTTGGGATCCTCTGCCACCAAGCCCTTCCGCAGATCGTCCAGCCGGGCCGCGTGGGCCTGGGCCCCACCGTCGGTGGCGGACGCTTGCCAGGCTGCAACACACAAGGCGAGCCGTTCGGCCTCGGCGTCGGCGGCGGCCCGCTTGGCCCGCCAGGGCGCCAGGGCGGCCTCGCGCCTGGCACACGCGGCCGTGAGGGACTCGAGCGTCGGCAGGCCGACCTCCTGCAGCCGCTCCTTCGAGGGTTCCGGATCGCCTCGCAAGGTGCGGAGCGTGTCGCGGAGCGTGTCGATCTCCTCATCGACAGCCGCCGTCTTCGGCCGCGCGGCGCCCGTGGCAGCCAGCCGCGCAAGCTCGTGGTCCACGTGCATTCCCAGCGCCGCGGTCCCCGGCTCACCAAGAGCGACCAGGTCGCCGACGGCTCGCTCAATCTGCTCCGGGGTCGCCCGCCGCGCCCGGAGCGCGGCGACGTGCCTGCGAATGGAAGCCTGATCGGTTGCCGGGGCCGCCGACTCCCCGCCGGCTCGGCCGTCCAGCACGCCCGCGAGCAGGATGATCACCGGCCAGATACGTGACACGGCCAAGGCTTTCTCCCCATCGTCCAGGATCGTGCCGCCAAAACCGCCGGGAGAAAGCCGGTGGCCCGAGGTCGAGGCCTGAACCGTCTCCGCCTATGATGATAGCGTTCAGGCGGCGTTTGCAGGCCGCCTGGTCGCTTCACCTCGAGTTCGAGCCGTGCCCACCGCCGACGCTTCGCTGTGTTCACCGCTGCGGCCGCTCTCGGCCTGGCTCGCCGGCCGCAGCGACTGGACGGGCTATGCCCGGATGGCCGAGCGGCTCGCTGGCGAGGCGGCCCTGCCCGGCGGCCGGCACCCCACGCTCGTCGTCTTCGAGCTCGAACCCGGCATCACGATCGGCCGGCTCGGCTCCCGGGCCGACGTGCTCATGGCCGACGAGGAACTCCGTTCTCGGCAGTTGCCGGTGCGGTTCACCGGCCGGGGTGGCGGCGCGGTGGTCCACGGGCCGGGGCAGGTCTGCGTCGCCCTGTTCGCGTCGCTCGCCGACCTCGGCCTCGGGCGGCACGACGTCGGCGCCTGCCTGGAGCGGTTCGAGCAGGGTCTCGCCACGGCCCTGCGGGCGCTCAAGGCCGGCCCCCTCAGGCAGGCGGGCAGCTCCGGGATCTTCGGCCGGACCGGCCTGTTGGCGGCGGTGGGCCTGGCCGTCCGCCGCGGCGTGGTGGCCCATGGGGCATTCGTGAACGTCTGCCCGGCGCTCGACGTGCACCACCGCGTCGTCTCCTGCCACCGCATCCAGGGCGACGGCAGCATGGCCCCCGTGACCATGGGCTCGGTCGAGGCCGACATCCAGCGACGGGTGAGGATGCAGGATGCCCGCACCGCACTCGTCGAGCGGCTCGCCGACGCCTTCGGCTTCGAACAGACTCACATCCAGTCGGGGTTTCCGGTCGCTCGTCTGGCCGCCGGCCCTACCTTTCCGGGAACCATCAGCCGTGTCGGATAACACCGCCGCCAGTTTGTCCCTGCCGATCGTGTCGCTGGCCGAGCCGGCGGCTCCGCCTCCGGTTCGCCGCCTGCCCGCCTGGCTGCGGCAAAACCTCGCCCCCGGCGGCGGCCTGGGCGAGACGGCGGCGCTCGTCGCCGAACTGGGCTTGGAGACGGTCTGCTCGTCGGCCAAGTGCCCCAATCGCCTGGAGTGCTGGTCGCAGCGGACGGCCACCTTCATGATCCTGGGCAACGTCTGCACCCGTCCGTGCGGCTTTTGTTCCGTGCCCCGTGGCAAAACCGAGGAGCTCGAGGGGGACGAGCCGGCCAGGGTCGCCGAGGCGGCCAGGCGGCTGGGCCTGGCCCACGTCGTGATCACGAGCGTCACCCGCGACGACCTCCCCGACGGCGGCGCCGAGCACTTCCGCCGGACGGTCGAGGCGGTGCGGGCGGCCACGGGGGCCACGATCGAAGTGCTCGTGCCGGACTTCATCGGCAAGGAGGGCGCCCTCGAACGGCTGATGGAGTCTCGCCCCGAGGTCTTCAACCACAACACGGAGACGGTGCCCAGGCTCTACCGCACCGTCCGCGGCCGCAAGAGCGTCTACGCCTGGACACTCGAACTCCTGGCCCGGGCCAAACGGCTCGTGCCCGAGGGGAAGACCAAGAGCGGCCTGATGCTCGGCCTGGGGGAGACCCGCGAGGAGTTGCTCGACGTGTTCGCGGATCTCCTCGACCACGGCGTGGACTACCTCACGCTCGGCCAATACCTCCAGCCCACGCTCGACTCGCTGCCGGTGGACCGCTACGTGCCGCCGGAGGAGTTCGACGAACTCGGGCGGATCGCCCGCGGGTTGGGCTTCCGCAAGGTGGCCAGTGGCCCGCTCGTGCGGTCGAGCTACCACGCCCGCGACATGGCCGAGGACGGGCTCGGTTCCTGAGCCGCGTCACGACGTTCCGCGGGCCCATCCATGACGTCACCCGCGGGCCGTCACGTCGCCTCCCCCTCGTCGAGGCCGTGCTCGAGCAGCTTCTTGCGGAGCGTGTTGCGGTTGATGCCCAGCCGCGCGGCGGCCTTGAGCTGCACGCCGCCGCAGGCGGCCAGCATCTGCGCGATGAGTTCCCGCTCCACGCGGCTGACCACGCGGTCGAAGAGCGCGTCGTCGCCGGCC
>JBJTPO010000436.1:0-2579 GCA_046075145.1 Planctomycetota bacterium | reverse complement strand
GCCTCGGCCGGCCGGCCGTGTATGAGCCAAAGCCCGTGGCCGACGCCCAGCCCGAGCATGCCTGGATCGCCGCCCCGCCCGGCCGCCCTGCCACCGGCAAGGGCGGGCCTGCGCCGCGCGCCGCCTGCCGGCGGCCTATCTGGATGCCGCCGCGGCCGGTGCCGCTCGAGCCCTTGCAGGCCGGCATGATCGCCGTCGCCCCCGACGGGCCGCCGGCGCGGTTTCGGCTCGCAGGCATGGTGCACACGGTCGCCGAAGCCTATGGGCCAGAGCGGATCGAGACGGCTTGGTGGCGGGGGCCGACGGTTCGCCGCGACTACTACATCGTGGAGACGGAATCCGGCGCGCGGTTCTGGCTCTTCCGCCGGCTCGGTGGCCGCCCGCGCGGCCCACGGGAGAGCGGCTGGTATCTGCACGGCGTGTTCGCGTGACGGGGAGGATGGGAGTGGAAGCAGGTTCATGAGGTGTTTTTTGTGGGTCAAACGAACTGGTTCGGGGTTGCCCATGCCATCTCGCCGGACGTTCGCTACGGGCATCCCGCCCTTCGCTCACTCGGAGGAAACCTCGCTTCGCCGTCCCGGCTGCGCTCGGTTTCCTACGCCGCTCGATTGGCATGGGCAACCCCTCGCGGCAACTCCAGCAACCTCAGAAAAGCCTGAATAGAACCGGAGACATTCGGAAGGAGGAATCGAGATGAAAGTCAACGCACCCCGCTATGCCGAGCTGCACTGCACGAGCAATTTCTCCTTCCTGCAGGGCGGCTCACACCCCGAGGAGCTCGTGGCCCGCGCGGCGGCGCTCGGCTACGAGGCGCTCGCGATCACCGACCGGGCCACGCTCACAGGGATCGTGCGAGCCCACGGGGCCGCCAAGGAGGCCGGCCTCAAGCTCGTGATCGGGGCCCACCTCGAGCCGGTGGATGCGGCGCCGATCGTCGTCTGGGCCTCGGGCGCCGCCGGCTACGCAAACCTCTGCCGACTGCTCACGCATGGCTACGCGCAGGCGGCCGAGGCGGCGGCGGACTCGTCGGCCCAGCAGGGCACACCACCGCTCGTCGCGGGCGACGACGATCCCCCGCCGGGCCGGGCGGGCGGCTGCCGCCTCACCTGCGACGACATCGCCCGATATGCCCACGGCCTTCTGGCCGGTGTGCCGCTGGCGGCCTTCGGCCGTGGCGACCACGGCGGTCCCTTCGACGACGACCGGCTCCGCGACACCACCGAGCACCTCGCGCACTGGCGGTGGATCTTCGACGACCGGGTCTGGGCGCTCGCCGAGGTGGCCCTCGAGGGAGACGACGCCGAGCGGCTCGCATGGTTCGGCCGCGTGGCCCGGCTGGCGGGCGTGCCGATCGCCGCGGCGGGGGACGTCCGCTACCACGAGCGGAGCCGGCTACCCCTCTTCGACGTGCTCACGGCCACCCGCCACGGCGGTACGGTGGAGGGCATCCGCGGCAGGCTGCTCGCCAACGGCGAACGGCACCTTCACGAGCGGTGGCGAATCGGCGAGCGGTTCGCGGCCCTAAGCGGGGCCGTCGAGCGGTCGGCTGAGATCGCCGCCCGCTGCAACTTCTCGCTCGACGAACTGAAATACGAATACCCCGCCGCCACCGTGCCGCCGGGCCGCACGGCGAGCGAGCAGCTGGCGCACCTGGCCTGGAAGGGCGCCCGCAAGCGGTATCCCGACGGCATCCCGGAAAAGGTTCGGGAGCTCATCACCCACGAGCTCGCTCTGATCGCCGAACTCGGCTACGAGGCCTACTTCCTCACCGTCTTCGACGTCGTGCGGTTCGCCCGGCGGCGGGGGATCCTCTGCCAGGGCCGCGGCTCGGCCGCCAACTCGGCGGTCTGCTACTGCCTGGGCGTCACGTCGGTCGATCCGGCGCGGATGAACGTGCTCTTCGAGCGGTTCGTGAGCCGGGAGCGACGGGAGGCGCCCGACATCGACATCGACTTCGAGCACCACCGCCGCGAGGAGGTGATCCAATACATCTACGAAACCTACGGCCGCGACCGCGCGGCGATGACGGCCGAGGTGATCTCGTATCGGCTGCGTTCGGCCGTCCGCGACGTGGGCAAGGCGCTCGGCCTCGCGCTCGACCGGGTCGACCAAATCGCCACGGTGCTCGACGTGGGCGACGGCCTGGAGGAGCTGCCGACGCGGCTGGCCGAGGCGGGGCTCGACCCCACGGGTGACACCGGCACGAGGCTCGTGTCGCTCGTCGGCCAGCTCGTCGGCTTTCCGCGGCACCTGGGGCAGCACGTCGGCGGGATGGTGATGACGCAGGGGCGGCTCACCGATCTCGTGCCCGTGCAGCCGGCTACGATGCCCGGCCGCACGATCGTGCAGTGGGACAAGAACGACCTCGACGAGCTCGGGATCCTGAAAGTCGATTGCCTCGCCCTTGGCATGCTCACGGCGATCCATCGGGCCTTCGACCTCGTCGCAGAAGCCGGCGGCCCGAAGCTCACACTGGCCACCGTGCCGGCCGAGGATCCGGCCGTCTACGAGATGATCTCGCGGGCCGACACGGTGGGCGTGTTTCAGATCGAAAGCCGGGCGCAGATGAGCATGCTGCC
>JBJTPO010000435.1:0-4124 GCA_046075145.1 Planctomycetota bacterium | reverse complement strand
CGTCTCGGGGAAGCTCGGCGAGATCATCGCCGCCGTGGAGGGCATCTCCGGACGGTTCGGCCAGGTGACCGAGGGCATGCGGGCCCAGAGCCAGGGCGCCGACCAGATCCGCGAGGCCATGGTGCGGCTGGCCGAGGGGGCCAATCGCACGGCTGGCGCCCTCCACGACTTCAACGCGGCCACTGTCCACCTCCGGGAGGCGGTCGGCGACCTCAAGGAGGAGGTGTCGCGGTTCACCATCTAGCCGGCCGCCCGGGCGGGATGGCGCGCGGCAGCAACCATGCAACTGCTCTCCTTCAGCGTCGCCGGCCAGCCCTACGCGATCGAGTCACGGCGGGTGATCGAGGTGCTGCCGCTGGTGCCGGCCCGGCCGCTGCCGCAGACGCCCGACTATCTGCTCGGCATCTTCACCTATCGTGGCCGGCTGATGCCGCTGGTCGATCTTGCACGCCGGCTGGGAGTGGCCCCGCCGGCGGCCAGGCTCAGCACCCGCGTGATCGTGGTGGAGGTCGAGGCCGGGGCGGAACCCGGCGGTCGAGCCGTGCCGCTCCGGCTCGGGCTGGTCGCCGAAAACGTGGTCGCCGTGCGGTCGGCGGACGAGGCGGGGGCCACGCTGCCGCCGCTCCGGCTCCCCGGCGCGGAGTATCTTGACCGGGTCCTGCGCATCGGCGGCGAGACCGTCCAGGTGATCGATGTCCGTAAACTGCTCCCGGCCGAACTGACCGCGGGTCTGGCGGCGGCGGCCATCGAGGTGCGGCCATGACCGGGTTCGACGACATCGAGGCGTTGCTGCGGGAGTGGCTCGGGCTCGACGCCGCCACCGTGGGGCGGGCCGCAGTGGAGCGGGCGGTCCGCGGCCGGATGAAGGCGGCCGGCCTCGGCGACCCGGCCGCCTTCGCCCGGCTGCTGCGGGCCGACCTGGCCGAGCGCGACCTGCTCGTGGAAGACGTGATCGTCGCCGAGAGTTGGTTCTTCCGCGACCGGCAGGTGTTCGAGTTCGTGACCGACTTCGCCGTCACGCGGGCCGCGGTGCCCGGCCACGCCCCCGTGCGAATTCTCTGTGCACCGGCGGCCGGCGGCGAGGAGCCTTATTCCGTGGCGATGGCCCTGTTCGAGGCCGGTCTCACCGCCGCGCAATTCACGATCGACGCGATCGACATCAGCCGCCGGGCGCTCGAGCGGGCCGCCGCGGGCCGCTACTCGGCCAACGCCTTCCGCAACGCCGACCTCGCCTTTCGCGACCGCTGGTTCACCTGCGCCGGGGCCCAGTCGGTGCTTGCTGAGCGGGTGCGGAACGCAGTGCGGCTGGAGTGGGCCAACGTGCTCGATCCCGCCTTCGCGGCCGGCCGGCCGGCCTACGACGTGGTCTTCTGCCGCAATCTCCTGATCTATCTGACCGCGGAGGCCCGGCGCGGGGTCGAGGCGCAGCTCGACCGGCTGCTCGCCGCCGACGGCCTGCTCGTGCTCGGCGCAGCGGAGCCGCCGATCATGCAGGGGGACTGGATTCCCGCCGGCACCGCGTCGGTCTTCGCCCTCCGGCGAGGCGTCCACGCCGGTCCGCGGCCGGCGGCCAGCGGCCCCGTGCAGCCGCCCGCAGCCCGTCCCGCGCGGCCGCCCCGACCGGCCGCCGAGCCGGCCCTTCCCCGGCAACCGGCGCCGGCTGGCTCCACGCCGGCGGACCTCGAGGCCGTGCTCGCCGAGGCCGGGCGACTGGCCAACGAGGGCCGCTTCGCCGAGGCCATCGACCACTGCGAGCGACAGCGGGCCGCCCTGCCCCCCGCCCCGGAACTCTTCTTCCTGATGGGCATGCTCCACCAGTCGGCCGGCGACCTCGACCGGGCCGAGGGCTGCTTCCACAAGACGCTGTACCTCGACGGCAACCACGAGGAGGCCCATCTCTCGCTCGCGCTGCTCGCGCGGCGGCGGGGCGATGAGACCATGGCCGAGAAATACCGGCAGTCGGCCGCCCGCGCGGCGGCCCGCAAGGAGGCCACGCCATGATCGACCACGGGCGGGCCGACGCCGTGAAGGCTCCGATGCCGGAGTGCTGGCGGGTGATCGGCGTGACGGGCGACCGCAGCTGCCCCGAACTCGAACGGTTCATCCACTGCCGCAACTGCCCCGTGCTCGCCGAGGCGGCCCGGGGGTTCTTCGACCGCCCAGCGCCTCCGGGCTATCTGGAAGCCTGGCAGGCGATCCTCGAGGAGCCGGAGGAGGCCATCGACGCCGACGGCGCGAGCCTGCTCGTGTTCCGGCTGGCGAGCGAGTGGCTGGCGCTGCCGGCCACCATGCTCGTCGAGGTGACCCCGGTTCGCCGGATCCATGCCGTGCCGCACCGGGCCGGCACGCCCCTCGCCGGCCTCGTCAACATCCGGGGCGAGCTCCAGCTCTGCCTCTCGTTCCACGCGCTGCTCGGACTCCCCGGCGGACCGCGGCCGCCGGCGGCCGCCGGCAACGCGGCCCCGACCGGCCCTGACGCCGAAGCCGAGGCCGTGCCGCGGCTGCTGGTCGTGGAACGCTCGGGCGGCCGCGCGGCCGAGCGGTGGGTGCTGGGTGCCGACGAGGTGGCCGGGGTTCAGCGGGTGCCGCGGTCGGCGCTACGGCCTGTGCCCGCCACGGTCGGCCAGGCGGCCGCGCGGTGCTCGACCGCGCTGTTCGCCTGGCGGGACCGTGACGTGGCCGTGCTCGACGAGGAGCGGCTATTCGCGACTTTTCGTCAGGCGGTGGCCACATGAGCGGAGGCGACCATGGCCGATGACCTGAGCGGATTCTCGTTGCTCGAGCTGTTTCGCCTCGAGGCGGAGGGGCAGACCGCCGCGCTCTCCGCCGGCGTGCTCGCCATCGAACAGCTCGACGCATCGCCGCAGACGCTCGAGTCCATGATGCGGGCGGCCCACTCGCTCAAGGGCGCCGCGCGGATCGTGGGCCTCGAGCCGGCGGTGCAGGTGGCACATGCGCTGGAGGACGTGTTCGTGGCGGCGAGCCGGGGGACGCTGCGGGTCCGCCCCGAGCACGCCGACGTGCTCCTTTCTGCCATCGACTTCCTGGGCTCGATCGCCCTGGCCGACGACGCGCTCTCGGACGCCGGCCCCTGGCCCACCCGCGCGGCCGAGGTCGTGGCCCGGCTGGCGTCACTGCCGGCCGCCGACGCGCCGCCGGCTCCAGCACCGCCGCTCCCGTCGCCCCCGCCCGAACCGACGGCCCGCGGCGCGGAAGCACCGCCACCGCCCGCTCAGCCCACGGAGCCCGCCAGTGAGGCCGAGCCCGCCACCACCGCCCCCCGGGGCCTCGATCCGACCGACCGCGTCGTGCGAGTGTCGGCCGACAGCCTCAACCGGCTCGTGGGTCTGGCCGGCGAGGCGCTCGTGGAGACGCGGCAGATGCGGCCCTTCGTCGACGCGCTGCTCCAGTTCCGCTCGGCCCAGGTCGATCTCTGCGACGCGCTGGCGGCGCTCGACGAGAAGCTCGAGGCCGGCGAACTGCCCTCGGTGAACGCCGTGGCCGCGACCGTGGCCGCGCTCCGGCGCCGGGCCGACGGCGGCCTCGCGACGCTGGCCCGGCACGTGGACGACTTCGAGAGCTTCGCCCGCCGCAACGAGGATCTCTCCAACCGGCTCCACCACGAGGTGATCGCCAGCCGGATGCGGCCGCTGGCCGACGGCATCCGCGGCTTTCCTCGCCTGGTTCGCGACCTGGCCCGCACGCTCGGCAAGGAGATCCGCTTCGAGGTGGTCGGCGAGCAGACCGGTGTCGACCGCGACATCCTCGACAAGCTCGAGGCCCCGCTCTCCCACCTGATCCGCAACGCCGTCGATCACGGGCTCGAGACGCCGGCCGAGCGGCTCGCCGCCGGCAAGCCGGCCAGCGGCACGATCCGGCTCGAGGCCCGCCACCGGGCCGGCATGCTCCACATCACGCTGGCCGACGACGGCCGCGGGATCGACGTCGAGCGGCTGCGGGAGCGGGCCGTCGCGAAGGGGCTCGTGGCTCGGGCGGTGGCCGAGCGGCTCGGCGAGCTCGAGCTGCTGGAATTCTTGTTCCTGCCCGGCTTCACCACCAGCGAGCGGGTCACGGAGATCTCGGGCCGCGGTGTCGGCCTCGACGTGGTGCAGAGCATGGTCAAG
>JBJTPO010000434.1:0-5316 GCA_046075145.1 Planctomycetota bacterium | reverse complement strand
TCGCGCCAAGCGGGAAGCAGCCGCGTTCGCAGCCATGCTGCTGCGGCCACGGCGAAGCTGGCTTCTTCGCGGGCCCGGGCCGAGAGCGCGAGCGGAAGCAGCGTCGTGGCCTTGGGAACCGACCAGGCGCGGCCGCCGGTCGTCGTGGCGACGTCCCGGCGCCAGGTGTCGCTCCGGGGCACGACCGCCAGCGTGGCCGGTTCGTCGATCGTCGCGATCTGGCGGATCAAGCCGCCGACCACCGGCAGCGGCAGTGACAGGTCGAGGGCGACGGTCGCCTGCGTCGGAACGGGAGGCGTGGCGACACGGTACTGCACCGTCACCTCGCCGCGGCCCAGCAGCGGCACCGGCAGGAGCGCCCGCACGAGTCGCAGCGGGCGGCCCGCTCCGTCGACCTCGCCCGTCTCCTCGATCTCCGCGGGATCGAGGAGTTCGCCGGCCTGGCGGATCACGAGCGAGCACGATTCGATCACGGTGTCGGCGAGGCGGAGTTCGAGAAACTCGAGCGGCACGTGCAGCACGTCGAGCCGGATCGTCTCGACCACCGCGATCTCCCGCTCGTCCACCATCACCCGCGCCGTGACCGCGGCCTCGACCCGCCGCGGCAGGAAGCGCCGCTCGGCGGCGAACACGCCCTCCGCCGCGTCGAGCCGGTAGACGAGCGCCATCCGCTCGGCGTCGCCCACCGCCAACGCCGAAGACGTCTGCCGCACGAGCCCGACGCTGGCGTCGGCGCTCGGCAGCAGTTCGATGTCGGGCTGCGACGACACGATCACGCTGGCCGGTCCGATCAGGTCGCCCCGCGGCAGCGGCAGGTTCCATCCCACCCGCTCGGCGTCGGGCTCGACCGCGAGGACGGCCGCGAGATCCACGACGGCGTCGCCGGCGAGCGGCTGCACGAACGGGATCGTGACCCGGTCGCCCTCGACGCGGATCGCCGCGGAATCGACGACGCCCGTCGGCCCCACGTCGCCGATCCGCCATGAGGGATCGAGCCCGAGCGAGATGCTGCCCACGGGCGCGCCGCGGACGGCCACCCGCAGCCGCGCCTGAAGGCTGATCCGCGCCGCGGAGACCTCGTAGCGATACTCCGGCTCGATCACCACGCGGCTGCGACGCGGTCGGATCCGCAGCGGCAGGGAGGCCGGCTGGGCGTCGTATGCAAAGGCGGCCACGAGCCCCGTCTCCCGCTCACCGGGCGGGGGATCGACGCGGCGGATGCCGGCCACGTCGTCCCAGGTCGCCTGCCAGTCGCCGTCGATGACGAGGCTCACCCGGCCGCGTTGCCGCCAGGGTTCGATCCCGGACACGGCAAACCCAAGCGGCTCAAGCGGCGTGCCGCCGGAGGGATCGACGGGATGCTCGCACTCGAGGTCGACCTCCGCCGCTCCGGTGCCGTCGCGTCCGACCTCGATCGTGACGGGGTCGGCGGTCTCGCCGCCCACGACGAGCGTGCCGTCGCCGCCCACCCGGCGGAGCACCGCCCGAGGTGGGAGCTCGACCTGAATCCGGGAGAGCGCCGGGGGCAGGCCCGCCAGGGCGAGTCGCGCGGTGATCCGGGCCGTCCGGCCGTCGACGCGGACCACGCTCTCGCAGTTGGCCTCCGCCAGGGCCTCGGTGCCCGGCGCCAGCGTGGCGGCGGCGACCAGAATCCGCACGTCCGCGGACACGCCGGTCACGCTCACGCGGCTGCCGGTCGCCGCCGCGGTGGTGTCGATCCGGCCCGCCGAGGCCGGCCGGATCGTCACCTGCGGCTCGCGCCGTCTGGTCTCGATGTCGATCCGCGACGTCACCGCCACCGGAACGGTGAGGGCGAACGAATCCTGCTCGGCGCCGGCCTCCACCGGTAGCCGGCCGGCGAGCTTCACGGAGTGGCGCAGGTCGGCCGCCCCGTCGGCAGGCGGCTCGAACCAGCAGCGGTAGCCCCTGCCTTGCGGATCCGCGTCCACGAGCATCCGCCCCGGACCGTCGTGCTCCGGCGGGGCGTCGAGCAGCAGCTGCCCGAACTCGAGCGGCACCATGGCCCAGCCGCCGCGGGTCTGGCGAACCCGGCATTCGACGGCCACCGGGCACGAGCGATCCTCCGGCTCGAGTCCCCGGCCGTCGATCGTCACGACCACGCTCTCCAGCACGGCCGCCGGCGGCAGCGCGGGACCACCGAGCCCCTCGCGGATCCGAAAAAGTTCGAGGAAGTCGGCGTAGCTGAAGCCGGGCACGGGTACCAGACGGCCCGCGTCATCTCGAAGATAGTACAGCTCAGGGGCTTCTTCCCGAACGGCGGGTGACTGGGCGGCGGCGGGGACCGGCGGTTGGGGCCCGGGCGGCGCGACCGCCTCCTGGGCCGAAGCGTCGATCAGGCAGACCGCCGCCACGACGGTCGTGAGCGTGACCGTCCGGATCAGGACGCGGCGGGCGAGAAACAAGGAAGGTGGCATCGGGTGGGCGCAGACTACGCCTCTCCATAGACTACCCCGCAATCCTGCGCAGAAGCTTCACAGGCCCCAGATTGCCTGGCCGGCACGACCGTCACGATCGTTGCAGGCGTCAACCGGCCAGGATCCGCCGCATGGCGGCGAGCAGGCCCGGCGTGCTGGCGGCGACGAAGGCCGGATCGTCGAGCGGAACGGCTGCGGCCGTGAAGCCGGCCACCTCGCCGCCGGCCTCGCGGACGATCAGGAACCCGGCCGCCGCGTCCCAGCAGGCGATCCGTCGCGCCCAGAACGCGTGCAGCCGGCCGCACGCGAGCCAGGCGAGGTTGAGCGCCGTCGAGCCGGTGCGGCGCACGGAGTGGACCTGCGGCAGGATCCGGAGGAAGTCGGCCACCGCCGGCGAGTCGGCGGCCACGTGCGGCGGAAAACTCAGTGCCGCCAGCGCCTCGCCAGGCTCGCGCACGTCCGCCGTGCGGATCGGCTCTCCGTCGAGGAAGGCGCCGCCGCCGGCCCGCGCCGTGAAGCACTCGCCCCGCACCGGATCGAAGATGGTCGCGGCCAGGATCTCGTCGTCGCGGGCCAGGGCGATCGAGACGCACCAGGCCGGGAAACCGTGCACGTAGTTGGTCGTGCCGTCGAGCGGATCGACGATCCAGCGGGTGCCCGCCCCCGAATGGCCGGCCACCCCCGGCGCCGGCTGGGCGACGCCGGCATCGGCCTCCTCCCCGACGAAGCCGTGCTCGGGAAACGCCGCGGCGATGATCCGGCGGATCTCCCGCTGCGAGGCGAAGTCGGCTTCGGTGACGAGGTCGCGCGGCCCCTTCGCGGTGGCCCGAAATCGACCGACCCAATCGAGGAGCACGCCGCCGCCTGCCCGGGCCGCGGCTTCGCAGACGGCCAGCGGATCGGGCGAGTTCGGAGCGGGCATGCGGGATTTCGTGTCGGGGTCAACGCGGCCGCGGTCGTGACGGAGGGGCCGGTCGGGTATCGTATGCGAGCTGGAGCGAAGCCGTGAACCCGGCCCGCCGGCAGCCTTCCGGATCACGCCATGACTTCCGCGCCGTCCGCCGCCCCCGCCACCGCGTGGACGCTTGCCGGCCTCGTGGCAGGCGACGGCCGCGGCCGCCTCGATCTCGCCGCGCCCATCGGGGGCCTCGCGCTGGCCGGCGACGACCGCGTGCTCGGGCTCGACCTCCGCTCGCCATCGGCCGCGGTGCGACTCGTCGACCACTGGGCCCGTGGCGACGATCTGGTTGGCGTCTATGAGCCCGCCGACCCGCGCCGGCTCCGAGCCACGGCGATGTGGCGGTCGCTGGCCGCCGAGCGTGGCTGGGAACTGGTCTTGGCGGCGCAGACCGCGCTCGTCGAGAGCGACTCCGCGCTCGCGGTCACCTGCGATCTCAGGGGTGGATCCGTCACCTGGGGCCGGGGCGCGGGGAGCGGCATCCGCTGGGAACCGCTCGGCCAAGCTGCCTTGCCGGCGGAGGCTACCTGCCTGCTCGTGCGGCGCGACGCCGATGCCGTCCTCGTCGCGGTTCATCCGGCCGACGTGCGGCGCATCCTCGTGGCGCGGGAGGCCGGTCGCGTCCATATCGCCTGCTGGCTGTTCACTGCGGCGATCGAGAAGGGGGTGCTGCTCAAGAGCCGGGTGCTCGCCGCGACTGGCCCGGCCGCCGACACCGCCTGGGCCGACCGCCTCGTCATCGGACTCGCCACGTCGCCGCCCCCGCTCTCCGCCTGAGCGGCGGGCATTTTTGCCGTGGCGGCCGCCGCCTGGGAGACGCTACAGTGTCCCCAGCTTCCCCGGGTTGCCGCCGGTGAACTCACCACGGAGGGTGCCCACGTGGCCGACATCGTCTTTGCCTTCGACCCCGCGATCGACCGCCCCCTGGCCGTGCCGGATGCGGCTCATCCCGCCGTGGTCGCCGCCGTCGGCAGGGCCGCGGCCGATGCCTTCGCTGAAGCGGTCGCCGTGGCCCGACGGGCCGAGGCCTCGACGCTCGTGATCTGCGGTCGCTGGCTCGACCCGCGCCGGGCCAGCCCGGCACAAGCCGCCGCCATCCGCGCCGCGGTGATCGACCTGGCCTCGATCGGCTGCCGCACCGTGCACCTGGCCGACGACGCCGCCGCCTGCCATGAGATGGCCCGGATGCTGGGCGAGCCGCCGGGCCTGTTTTTCGCAACGCCACACGCCCCGCTGGAGCTCGACATCCATGGCATCGCCGTGGAGTTCGTCGCCGCACCCGAGGCCGGCCACGTGCCGTCGGTCGTCGACGACGTGGCCCGCACCTCCGCCTGGCGGCGGATCATCGTCGGCTGGGACTCGACCGGCCCTGCGGCGGCCGCCGACGACACCGCCTGGCCGGGCGATCACGACGCGGCCTCCGGCTTCGTGGCCGCCGCGGCCGCATCACCGGCGTGGACGCAGCCCGGTGGGTTTTGGATCTGGGCCTCCCGCCGCCGTCCGGCCCTGCCCGTCGGGATCCATTATCTGCCCCCGCTCCAGCCCCGCTCACCGCTCGAGCGGGCCGAAGGAGCCTGCTGCACGCTCACGCTGCTCGACCGTCAGGCCGTCGGCGACACCGTCGAGTATGCCTCCCAGGCCGATTGGCGCGGCAGCTGGCGTGACATCCCCACGCAGCGGGTCGGCTGGCGCACGGTCACGATCGAATCGGTGGCCGGCGCCGACGAGGAACTCGCCACCGCGATCTGGTCGGCGCTCGAGCAGGTCGCCCCGGGCGAGCAGGCGCCGCTCGAGCTCGTGCGCTGCGTGGTGCAGTGCGGCACGAGCGTGAGCCGCCGCGTCCGCGTGGCGGAGATCGCCGCCGAGACGCTCGCCCGGCTCCGCGAACTGTTCGACCCCAAGGCCTTCCGCGCCTGGCCGGTG
>JBJTPO010000433.1:0-3078 GCA_046075145.1 Planctomycetota bacterium | reverse complement strand
GGCTCCGCCCATTCTGCCGACCCCTCCCACTCTTGGCGATGGGGGTGTGCCGACGCACGGAGCCAGGTGCGGATCGCTGAAAACAGGCAACCAGGTTGGGGCTGGAACTGGGGGGCCGAGATGCTCGCCAACGGAATCATGGCGGTGTACGGTGGGCTGGTCACGGAGCCGCTCAAGATCCTGGCCTGTCTGGGCTGCGCCCTGCTCGTGTCGTGGCGGCTGACGCTCGCCTGCCTGGTGCTGGCGCCCGTCGTCGGGTTTCTGATGGTCTGGCTCAACCGCCAGATGCGGAACATCTCCACGGGGGTGCTTTCCCAATCCAAGGGCTACCACCATGTGCTGCTCGAGGCGCTCAACAACGTGCTCACCGTCCAGGCCTACACGATGGAGCCATTCGAGCGGCAGCGGTTCCGCGACTGCACGGGTGACATGCTCAAGCTGGGCATGCACTACTCCTTCTATCGGGCCCTCGCCAATCCGATCACCGAGGTGCTCGGGATCGGGATGGTGGCTACCTCGATCGCGGTCGGGGCCTGGCTGGTGATCAACCAGGAGACGAAGATCTTCGGGATCACGATGACCGACCAGCCGATGACCGTGCCCGGGATCATGATCTTCTTCGGCTTTCTGATCGGGGCCAGCGACCCGGTCCGCAAGCTCTCGGGCGTGATTACCGGGCTCAATATGGGCATGGTCGGCGCCCAGGGGCTCTACCCGCTGCTCGACACGGAGTCGAAGCTCGTGGAGGCGGCCGAGCCCAGGCGGCTGCCCGCCCCTCATCGGGAGATCCGGCTGGAAAACGTCTCCTTCTCCTACGACGGCATCGACACCGTGCTCGACGGCGTGAACCTCACGATCCCGTTCGGCGAGCGGGTCGCGATCGTGGGCCCGAATGGCGGCGGCAAGAGCACGCTGATCAACGTCATCTGCCGGTTCTACGACCCGACGGCCGGCCGCGTCCTGATGGACGGCGTGCCGCTGACGGAGCTGGCGCTGGCCGACCTGCGGCGGCGGATCGCGATGGTCACACAACAGACGGAGCTGTTCAACGAGACCATCCTCTACAACATCCGCTACGGCCGCTGGGATGCCACCGAGGAGGAGATTGAGGCCGCCGCCCGCAAGGCGCATGCCCACGAGTTCATCTCGGAGTTTCCCGAGGGCTACCGGACGATGGTCGGCCCCAACGGCTTCCGGCTCTCCGGCGGCCAGCGGCAGCGGATCGCCCTGTCCCGGGCCTTCCTCCGCGACGCGGAGATCCTGGTGCTCGACGAGGCCACCAGTCAGATCGACGTGGAGAGCGAGCGGCTGATCCACGAGGCCCTGGCCCACTACGTCCAGAACCGGACCGTGCTGATGATCACCCACCGGGCGAGCACCCTCGCCCTGGCCGACGCCATCGTCGAGGTCGAGCACGGCAAGGCCGTCAAGCGGCCGGCCCGCCAGCCTCAGGCGGCCTGACCGGCGATTCGCGTATCATCGAACGATCATGGGCGCACTGATCAGCTGTTCGTGCGGCTACAGCGGCCCCGGCCAGGCCGGTGGGCAGGGCTTGGTCTGCCCGCTCTGTGGCGAGCCGGCCGCCGGGGCGGCCGAGGAGAAGAAGTGGCGGGTGCCCTGCCCCAAGGGCCACGTGTTCCGCGCCCCGGAGTCGTGGATGGGCAGAAAAATGGTCTGCCCGCAGTGCAACGAGTCGTTCATCCTCCAGATCAGCGACAGCCTCGAGAAAAAGGAAGAGCTGCGGCGGCGGCAGGAGCAGGAAGAGGCGAAGTTCGCCAAGATGTGGCTCAACCGCGCCATCGCGGCTGCCGTACTGTTCGGCCTGCTGCTCGTCGCGATGATCGTGATGAGCGTGATCAAGGGCTAGGCAGGCCGGCCGGTTCAGGAGCCGTCGCCGTCAGCCGAGGCGGTCGTTCCAGCGGGCCGCTTCCTTGGGCTCGTAGCGGACGGGCTCGAAGGTGTCGCGGACGACGCGGCGGATGGCCCGCAGGTCGACCTTGCCGTCGCGGGCGAGCAGTTGTACGAGCAGGTTGCCGATCGCGGTGGCTTCGACCGGGCCCGCCACAACCGGCCGCCCGGTGGCGTCGGCGATCATCTGACAGAGCAGCGCGTTCTTGACGCCCCCGCCCACCACGTGCACCCGCCCCACCCGGCGGCCGAGCAGGCCGTCGAGTTCGGCGAGGGTGCGCCGCACGGCGGCCGCCACGCTCTCGAGCGCCGCCCGCACCGTCGCCGCGGTGGTCTCGGGCTCGGGCTCGCCCGACGCCCGGGCGAGGGCCCGGATCGCGGCCGGCATGTCGGCCGGAGCCACGAGCGACGGGTGGTTGGGATCGACGAGCGTGACGAGGGGTGGCGCCTCGGCGGCCAAGGCGGTCAGCTGGTCCCAGCTCCATTCCTGACCGACCCGCTGCCAGGCAGCCCGGCACTGCTGCACCAGCCACAGCCCGCAGACGTTCTTCAGCAGCCGCGTGGTGCCGCCGATGCCCCCTTCGTTGGTGAAGTTGTGGGCCAGGCACTCGGGTGTCACGAGCGGCCGGTCGAGCTCGGCGCCGACGAGCGCCCAGGTGCCGAGGCTCACGTAGCACCAGTCGGGCCGGGGGCTCGGGGGCTCGTCGGCCGGCACGGCCGCGACCGCGCTGGCGGTGTCGTGGGTGCCGGGAATCACCACGCGCACCCCGGTGAGCCCCGTGTCGGCGGCCACGTCGGGCCGCATCGGGCCCAGCACGGTGCCGGGCTCGGAGATCGGTCCGAAGATCCGCCTCGGCAGGCCCAGCCGCTCGAGCAGCGGGAAGGCCCAGTCGCCGGTCTGCGGATCGAAGCATTGCGTGGTGCTGGCGTTGGTCCGCTCGTTGGAGGCCACGCCGGAAAGGAGCCAATGGAAGAGATCGGGGATCATCAGCAGCCGGTCGGCTGCCGCCAGCACACGGCTCTCGGCGTGCTTGAGCGCCAGCAACTGGTAGAGGGAGTTGATCTCCATGAACTGCAGGCCGGTGGCCTCGAAGATGTCGGCGCGGGACACGGCGGCCGTGGTGGTCGCGAGCATGCCCCGCGTGCGGGCGTCGCGGTAGCAGACGGGAT
>JBJTPO010000432.1:0-2048 GCA_046075145.1 Planctomycetota bacterium | reverse complement strand
CGCCGCGGCGACGCAGGGCAAGGGGCTCAACGGGCTCGACCGGACGCGGCCGCTGGGCGTCGTCGTCTCCGCCGACGGCGACATGCCGATCGTGCACGGCTACCTGCCGATCAAGGACCTCGACAAGCTGCTGGAGACGCTCCAGGGCGTGCTCGGCCCGGCCGAGCCGGCGGGGGACAAGCGGGTGGTGACGGTGCCGGGCGGTCCGCCGCTCGAGATCACCGAGGCCGACGGCTGGGCGATCATCTCGCCCCAGGGCAGCCCGGCCGGAGCGGCCAACCCCGACAAGCTGATCGCCGCCGTCGCCGAGGCCTACTCCGTCGGCGCGAAGCTGTTTCCGGCGCAGATGCCCGAGGGCATGCGGAACCAGGTCCGGGCGGCCATCGAGCAGGGCGCCGCCGCGGCCGCCGAGCAGGGCCCGCCCGTCGATGCGGCCGCGGTCAACGCCATGGTGGAGAGCCTGTCGGAGACGGAATCACTGTCGTTTGGACTGGCGATCGATCTGCCCAAGGAGCGGGTGTTCTTCGAAACCCGGACCGTGATGCTGCCCGACTCCCCGGCGGCCACGGTCTGGGAAAACGCCGGCCGCACCGGCAACGCGTTGGCCCTGCCCTCCGGTTCCGACGGCGAGCCCGCTGCGATCCACGCGCACCATTCGCAGGCCGTGTCACCCGCTGCCCGGCCGGCGCTCGAGGCGACGCTGGCCCAGGTGCTGCCCGCCGGCGGCGGTGATCCGGTCACCGACGCGCTCTTCGGCCTCGTGCAGGACCTCGTGGGCGCGATGCTCGACGCCGGCGGCCTCGAGGCCGCCGTCGCGGTCGATACCAGCGTCGCCAAGACCGACGCCCTCCTCCCGGCCGTGACGCTCGCCGCGCGGATCAAGGATGGCCCGGCGCTCGAGCAGCAGGTCAAGAACCGGTTCGGCAAGGATGGTGCGCTGCCGCCGGAGGCGAAGGTGACCTTCGACGCCGGCAAGGCGGCCGGTGCCAACCTGCACGAGATCACGATCGACATCTCCGGGCTACCGGCGGCCGACCAGATCGGCGACACGCTCGCCGCGACGCTCGCGGTCACCGCCGACCGGGCGTATCTGCTCGTCGGCGGCGACGTGGCCAAGCGGGTGGCCGCGGCGGTCGCCGCGGGGGCCGAGGCCGATCAGGCCAGCAAGCCGATCAGCGGCGTCGAGCTGGCCGTGCCCGCCCTGATGGCCTACGCCGGTGAGATGGCCAAGGCGTCGGGTGACGCGGCGGGCGACGTGCTCACCGACGTGGCCAAACAGTCGGCCGACAAGGCCAATCCCCTCGTGCAGCTGCTGGTGCGGCCGATCGAGCGGGGCGTGGCCATGCGGCTCTCCGCCGAGGCCGGGGCGATCGAGACGATCGCGGCGGCCGTCACGGCCCAGGCACCGGGCGGGCTCGCGCCGGCGGGTGCCGGGGCGCCGGCCTTGGCGCCGTAGACTGCGCGCGAAAGCGCCCCGGTCGCGACCACGTTGCCCTCTTCCAGCCCCACCTGCTTTCCCACTTGATCATGATCCGAGCCACGATGGCCCCTGGTGACGCCTCCCGGTTGGTCCGCCGCGAGATCGCCGGCGCGAACATCGCCGACCTCGCCCGCGAGCACGGCACCCCGCTCTATCTGTATGACGCGGAGGTGATCCGGCAGCGGTGCCGCGACCTCGCCGCCTGGGACACGATTCGCTTCGCTCAGAAGGCCTGCTCCAACCTGGCCGTGCTCGACCTGGTGCGCCGCGAGGGGGTGCTCGTCGACGCGGTGAGCGCCGGCGAGATCCACCGGGCCCTGGCCGCGGGCTATCCGGCCCACGCCCCGACGGCCACCGCCTCGGCCACCGATCTGCCCCCGGCTCAACCGATCGTCTACACGGCCGACATCTTCGACCGCGACAGCCTCGACGCGGTCGCACGGCTGGGCCTCCACGTCAACTGCGGCTCGGCCGACATGCTCGAGCAGCTCGCCGCGCGGATGCCCGGGGCGGCCGTCACGCTCCGGGTGAACCCCGGCTTCGGCCACGGCCACAGCCAGAAGACCAA
>JBJTPO010000431.1:0-9698 GCA_046075145.1 Planctomycetota bacterium | reverse complement strand
CCTTGGGCATCGACACTGATCCGGTCGGCCGGGCCCGCGAGCACGATGTCGCGATGCTCGGGATCGACGAACACGTGCGTGATCCGCTCGAGGCCGCCGAGAAACAGCACATCGGCGGGCAACGGCGTCTTGGCCGCGGTCGACTTCTCGACGGCGGCGATGATCCGGGCGAGCGAGACCTTCCGCAGGTCGGTCGGCTCGCCGTCGGCGACGTCGGCCAGGGCCTTCTGCCGCTCCGCGGCGAGCGACTCCAGGGCCTTGGGGTCGAGGTTGCCGACGATCCCCTGGGCGTCGATGGCGATGCCGCCGACGGCCTGACCGCCGAATCCGAATCCACCGCCGCCGAACTGGGCAGCGGCACGATCGTGGACCAGAAGACCGAGGCTGGCGGCCAGCAGCCAAGCGGAAAAAGGCGTCCGGAAGCGACTCATGAAAACCCTCATTGCGACTCGGAAAGAGCCTGCGGACAATAGGGGAGATGCTAGTCGGGGCCGGCAAAAGCGGCAAACCCGATTCCCCCGCTGAAATGGCCCTCTCGGCTGCTCCACAACCCCGGGTCGTGACCGCTTCCGCCGCCCATGACGACCGCTGCCCAACCTCCGTTTCTCCGCATCAGCGATCCCGTCACGGGCCGTCAGCTGGTGCCGCTCATGGCGGGCGAGCGGATCACGCTGGGGCGGGCGCCGAGCAACCGGGTCGTGGTGCACGACGAGCGGGCCAGTCGGTTTCACGCCGAGATCTTCGCGACCGACTCGGGCTGGATGATTCGCGATCTCGACAGCCGCAATGGCACGCTGATCGAGGGTCAACTGCTCGTCGGCGACCGGCGGCTGGCGGCCGGTGACGCTTTCCAGATCGGCCTGGCCGAGGTCGTCTACTGCGAGCCGGGTGCCACGGGCGACACGACCGGTGCGACCGCGGGCGGCGTGGTCACCGGGGAGATGCCGGCCGACGTGGAGGCCTGGCATGCCTCGATCACGCATCGGCGCGCCCGGAGTCGTCTGCTCGACGAGATCGGGGCCGCGGCGGGCACCGCCCCGCGGGTCGGCCGTGCCGCCGCGGAACTCTGCCGGCTCGCCTTTTCGCTCGGCAGGGCCGCCGATCTGGCCGCCGTCTCGCGGCTGGCCCTGGCCTCGGCGATCGCCGACACGGCGGCGACCCGCGGCGTGGTGCTCCTCCCGGAGCGGATCGGTGACGACCCTGCAGGCGGGGGCGCAGCCGCCGCCTCGCTCGCCCCGGTGGCCGCGGTGCCCGACCCGTGGCCCATGCCCTACCCCGGCGGCATCGTCGCCACCGTGCTGGCCACCGACGAGGCGCTGCTCGCGACCGCTCCCGCCGGCGGCACGCGGCCCGGCGCCGCGGCGGCCACGATCTCGGCGCCGATCAGATCGCGTGGCCGAGCCGTCGGCGTCATGCACCTGGAGCTCGAGCGGGGTGACCGGCAGGCCACGCCCGACGACCTCGAGTTCGTGATGGCCGTCTGCGACGCCCTCGGGGTGGCCCTCGACAACCTCTCGACCCGTGAGGCCCTCTCCCCCCGGCTGGCCACCGCAGCCGACGAGAACGAGCGGCTGCGGCGGCGGCTCGGCGAGGAGACGCCCCGCATGGTCGGCTCCAGCCCGGCGCTCGAGGGCATCGTGGGCCAGATCGAGCGGGTGGCCCGGACCAAGGCCACCGTGCTCGTCCGGGGCGAGAGCGGCTCGGGCAAGGAACTCGTGGCCCGGGCGATCCACGAGGCGAGCGACCGCCAGGGCGGCCCGTTCATCTGCCTGAACTGTGCGGCCCTCTCCGAGACGCTGCTCGAAAGCGAACTCTTCGGCCACGAGAAGGGCGCCTTCACCGGCGCCACCGAGAAGAAGATCGGCAAGTTCGAGGCCGCCCACCGGGGCACGCTCGTGCTCGACGAGATCGGCGAGATGAGCCCGGCGATCCAGGCGAAGTTTCTCAGGGTCTTGGAAGGCCATCCCTTCGAGCGGGTCGGCGGCTCGACGCGGGTGCAGGTCGACGTGCGGGTGGTCGCGGCCACCAACCGCAACCTCGAGGAGGCCGTGGCCGGGGGCGAGTTCCGCCGCGACCTCTACTTCCGGCTCAAGGTGGTGGAGATCCTCGTGCCCCCGCTGCGCCGCCGCCCCGAAGACATCGAAGCCATCGCCACCCACTTCCTCACCCGATTCGCCGCCGAGACGGGTCAACGCATCCAGGGTTTCACGCCGGCGGCGCTCGAGGCCCTGCGGGCCTACCACTGGCCGGGCAACATCCGTGAACTGCGCAACGTGGTCGAACGGGCGGTGGTGCTGGCCCAAGGCGAGTGGATCGACGCCGGCGACATGGTGCTTTCCCAACTCGCGCCCCCGGGCGACACGGGCAAGGCCCCGGCGGGCCGGCCCGCCGCCTTCGTGCCGATGACGATCGACGAGTTGGAGCGGCGGCACGTGCTCGACACGCTCGAGGCGGTCGGCGGCAACAAGACCAAGGCCGCCGCGATCCTCGGCATCGAGCGATCCACGCTCGACCGCAAGCTCGCCAAGTGGGCCCGGGCCTGACCGCTCCGAGGGGCTGTCCGGACGGTGCCCGACGGCACGGTGCGCGCGACCGCGGACGGATTCCGACTTGCATGTAGCCCGGTAGGGTGTCGGGGGCGGCGCCATACGGGCACGCGGCTGCCCGTTGCGGCCTGTGTGCGGGCGACGCCTCGAGGGGAACTGCGACCGTCGTGCGGCGTGCTGCTCTTTTGTTCCGCCGCCATTCCCCGCCGCCGCTGCTCATCCATTTCTCATCCCGCGGCCGCTTGACGCCCCCCCCGATAACCTGCGGTCCGCCTCGCCAGCGGCTCCCCATCGCTGCCGGCGCCGCCCCCGCCTGGCATCTCCCTCCCGCAGTTCAGGATCCTCCCCATGTCGCCCCTCAGCCTCGTGTCCGCTCTCGACTTCCTGACCCGCGCTCGCGGAGCCCAGCGCGGTCGTCGCCGGCAGAAGCCACGCGACCGCGGCACCAAGGCGGCCGCCACCCTGGGGGGCGAACGACTCGAACCCCGGCTGGCGCTGGCGGTCAACTTTGCCTCCGGATTGCCGGCAGACATGACCGCCTCCGCCTACCTCTTTATCGGCGATCACAGCGTCAGCAACTCCGAGATCTGGAGAATGAACGTCGCTGCCACGCCGGTCACGGCGCCGGGCTATGGACTGGTGCTTCGCGAGCAGGCCACGTTCGCCCGGGGTGTCTCCTACCCCATCACGGTTGACTGGCTCGACTCCAATCGCGCTGCCGGGCCCGACTACGACTACCGGGCCTGGATCGATCGCTCCGCCAACCCCACCTGGACCTCCGGCTCTCCCACCCCCTCGAGCCCCGACTTCTTCGTCACCGACCCGGGGCAGTTGCTGCAGCGCCGCTGGTTCGGCTCCGAGGTCAACGCCACGCTCCTGACCACCAACCCCCCCGAGAGCAAGACTGCGGACGTGCATTTTCCGGGGATCGATCTCGACGTCGATAGCGACAACTCCGGATCTGTCGACGGCAGCCCGGCCGAGGATGCCTTGGAACTCGTCTCTACGACCGGCGTGAACGTGCCGCTGAGCACGGCGAGCATGGCAGGGCTCACGCCCCTGGTGTTGGGCATCAGCGACAACCTCCGCCACGCGGCCACCACCGGGCAGGTGTCGTTCACGTTCTCCACCACCGCGCCCACGGCATTTCGGCTCTGGCGGGATGCCGCCCGCACCCTCCCGCTCCCCTGGGGCACGGCCGTCACCGCCGCAGAGCTCGGCCTCGGCTTCGGCGACCGCCTCAACCTCCAGTTCGAGGCCGTCGCCCCCACGACATCCTTCGCCACCATCACCACCACGGCCCTGGTGACCGGGGGCATCTGGCAGGGAACGCTCCAGGACACCGTCCGCGCCCGCGGCGTGCCCGGCGTCGATCTCACTGTCACTCCACGGGCTGTCGCTGAAGACGGCTTCCAGGGGCTCACTTACACATTCAGCCGGGCAGTGGCGACCTCTTCGCCGCTCACCATCAACTACGTCCTTGGCGGCTCGGCCACCGAGGCCCGCGACTTTACCGGACTGCCCGCAGGAACCGGCACCCGGTCGATGACGATTCCTGCCGGTGCCACGACGGCATCCCTCACCGTCTTCCCGACCCCCGATTCGGACATCGAGCCCGACGAGACCGTCGTGCTCACGCTGCTGCCGGGAACCGGCTACGCGGTCGGCTCGAAGAGCGTCGGCACGGGCACGATCGAGAACGACGATTATCGGCTCGACCTGATCCTCGACGGACTGCCCGAAGAGTCCGCTCCCGCTCCCAACGAGCTCTCGCCCGGCGCCATCCTGACGATCGGCGGCGGCCGGGTCAGTCTGATCGCCGATGTACCCGCTGGCCGGACGGCCACGCTGGCCATCGCCAAGGGGGCGGTCCGGGTGTATGACCAACTGGCGGGCGGCAACCCAGTGCTGGGTCCGCCGGGCCAACCTTCCATCGAGGTCGTGGGCGGCCAGCCCCGCCCCTTCTGGGTCGAGGCCATCACTCCGAGCGTGAACCTGCCGACATCGAGTTCACCCTCACGGCTGTGGTGAGCGCCGGCCGGCAGACGCCGCCGCCGAGCGACAAGGTCAGGGCCACGGCCGTAGATTCTGTCGTCTCCATCAAGGCGATCGACGACGTGGCATACGAACAGTACCGGGATACCGGCACATTCGTGATTACCCGTGAGCGAGGGAACCTCGGTACGTTGATCCCCGTCCAGATCATCGTTTCCGGTGATGCCGACTACCATTAGCACTATAGGCTGGATCCGGATCTTCCGCCTTTGCCGGTTGGTGGCAATGCACACTCCAGCACGATCAGCCTCCTGCCCGGCGTGGAGCGGTTGATCGTCACGCTGACGCCGCTCCGCGAAGATCGGGACAATCATGAGCGAAAGGCGGTTCTCGAACTCGTGCCTCCACAAATCCCGCTCTACGCGGTGGCAAAAGGGTACGACAAAGCCGAAGTCACGATTATCCCCGACCCGCAAGACGGTGATCTCGAGATCACCGGGACAATCACGTACGAGGGGCCGAAGGGCATCGCTGGCGGCAGCACCTTGACGCTCGGGGCGCTGCCCGTCCGCGGTGCACGGGTGGAGATACGGGATCAAGGACTCTTTGGGAATACCGTCGTGGCTACGGCATACACGGACGACAACGGCAACTATTCGGTACGGATCCCTTCAGCTGACCCAACCCCCGGAGGTGGCTACGTTGATCCCTATATCGTCGTAATCGCCCAGTCGGCCCCGGGGACCATCGCGCACGAAGTGTCTACGGCCGGCGAATCATCACCGGCAAGGAAGGAGTTCATCGACAACGTCGTGCCTCGTGGGCCGGGCCGAGCCGTGCTTGACGGCGCGCTCAGCGACTCCGACATCGATGTTGAACGCCGGCTCAACGCCGCATTCTCCGTCTTTGACGCCATTCATTCGGCTTCGCATTATCACGCGACTTTGCCGGGCGTAAAACCAGGGACCGTGACGGCGATGGTCGGTGCTGCCAAAACCCAGTACCTCTCGAGCACGAGTACGATCGAGATTAAACAAGAAGATCGTTTTTCATGGGACACAATCGGTCATGAGTACGGCCATTTCGCTCACCACCATGCTGGCGTTACGTTGGGCGTAGGCGGCGAACACACGTTTTCTGAAAACCTGCGGTTCAGGGACTACAGCAACGCTTGGCGTAAGGCATTCACGGAGGGGTTCGCAACTTATTTTTCCATCGTCGCTCAGGCGTGTACGCCAAAGCCGCCGGCCGGGGTCGCGGGGTTTGGGGATACGGCGTATTGGGACGTCGAGGGTTTAATCATTATTTCGCACACTGATCTCGAAGCCGAAGGTCCGTCAACGCCCGCAGGCAAAGGGGCCAAGTATGGCAGCCTTGGAGAGGACAACGAGGTGTCGGTGTTTCGGACCCTCTGGGATCTTTACGACCCCGCGAACGATGACCCGATCGGCGACATCGGCGAGATTGGCGTGTGGAACCTCGTGACCACTCGCACGGCGCAAACAATGCCGGCCGTCAAGTTCCTCTATCAGGATCTGATTGACAAGGCGAGCGTCGAACGCAAATGGGAGATCGGGAAAGTCTTGGCTGAACACAAGATCGTTCCTTCGCCACTTCGCGCAGACCTTCACGGTGCAACTCCGCTGGAATCGCTCGACAATCCTCCGACGTTCGTCATGTCCGCGTTGTATGGCTCCGACTATGGCCGGCAACCCGATCGGTGGCTGTTTGAGAACGTGCAAATCCGTTTCTACACCTCGACCGGTTTGCTCCTCGAAGTCGATCCCGGTAGCACGGACGTTCCGCCTCCCGCAAGTCTTCCCGCCGAGATTTCCTGGACCCCATCGAAGGATCTGTGGGCCGAGGTCATGGTCGCTTGGGTGGGTGAGCCCATTCGATGGTCGGTGCTCGCCACGACAGAACTCACTGAAAGTGGTGTTCTTAGCAAGTACGAGAGTTTCAGCCAGACGCTGACGTTCGCGTGACAGTCCTGATGGTAGCGCACTGCCGTCGTGGCCAGCGCACAATCGCGGCAATTCCAAAAATGATGCGACTCAATTCCCGATCGCGAGGCTTGCTGTGGCTCGGCGTGGGCCTTCTGGCGTGTGCGGTCGTAGGCAAGCAGTGGGCCTGGCCATGGTACGTCGAGTTCAGTCTGCAGAAACTGGGCTGGAAGAATGGGTCTCATCCCGACATTGCGTTCTACAGCGGGGGACGCCGTATACCTTACACATGGCCGTTGAAGTACAAACCGGAATGGAAAAGGGTGTATGCTGGCAGTCTTACGGTCCGCGATGCCACCGACCTGGCGCGGGCTAGCCACATCGAAGAACTCCACGTGAGTTCTTTTAAACCGGGAGCGGCCGCGCACTTGGCCCGACTGCCACGGCTGTCCTACCTGCACATCATCGCATCAGTCCGGGCCGCGGATCTTCGCGAGCTTTCGGGGTCACGCTCCCTCGAGTCGATACATATTCACAGCAACCATCGGTTGGGTGCGGATGTTTACGCGGCGCTTGCCGAAATCAAAACGCTCCGGCGGGTGATCATCGCCACGCGCGTGACGGCCGAAGAACTCGAGCCGCTGTCACGGCTGCCGAACTTGCGCGTTTTGACCGTGCCTAGCCTCGAGCCCAGCCCGGGGCTTGTGGCGGTATTCCAAGGAATGCCGCAGCTACAAGAGATTGGCCTCCAGCACGGGCTTGTGGCATATCCGGAGATTGAACTGCAGTTGCGTGCCGGCTGTCCGAATCTGCGGATCCAGCCCGACGGTCATCGGCCTCATGATGAGCAGGAAGAATTTCCGGACGCGGACTTCCTCAAAGAGGACACGGATTCCAAGGGGGAACATATCGTGCTCCCCCCTCCCGAGTTCGACTTCAATCCGCCCCCGATCCTTCCGGACTATGAGTTCGATCCCGATTTTCGGCGCCATGACAGGAGTGAAGCGAAGCCCGGGCCGGTCAGCGAAGGTCTGTAAGCCGAATAAATCAACACCGCTTTTGTAAACCCGGGTTTGCAGAAGTGGGTCATTTGGCTTCCATGTTTAGCCAGGTACGTTCGCTTTCCCGGCCCACGCTGACGACGAGGTTCACGCCGTGCATGCCGCGTGCCTGAAGGAAAGCCGGAAACGGACAGGCATAATCCTGTATGTGATGAGCGTGGAGCTCGTGGGCACGAGCGACGATCCCCTCGGACGCGCTCGACTGGCATGCGAAGATCGCCGGATCCAATCTGGCCACGCGTGTGGTGCCCACGTTCCGCCCCGATGCGGCCCTCAAAGTCCAGCACTTGGATAAGGTGCAGGCCTGGGCGCGGCGGCTCGGCGACACGGTGACCTGCCCCCCTTAAACGTCGCCGCTTTCAGAGAGAGAATCTCTGGGTGGTGCAACCCAAGGGAGGGCACGAGATGCCATGAGGCAAGAAGTTCACGGCGGAGCAGATCATCGGAAAGCTTCGCGAGGCGGAGGTGGAGTTGGCTCGGGGGAAGACCGTGCCCGAGGTGGTGCGGAAGCTTGGTGTGACGGAACAGACCTATTACCGCTGGAAGCGGGAATACGGTGGGCTGCGGACGGACCAGGCCAAGCGTCTGAAGGATCTCGAGAAGGAGAACGCCCGGTTGAAGTGACTCCGGGCGGATGCCGAACTCGACAAGGCGATCCTGCGGGAGGCGGCCTCGGGCTGCCGGAGGCGTGCGCAGCTCAACTTCTGAGCCCGGCGAAGCGGCGCCAGACGGTCGAGCATGTGCGTGACACGCTCGGCCGCGATGTGGTGACCGTACGCCGGGCATGCCGGGTGCTGGGGTTGACCGACTCATTCGACAGTGTCCGGGCGAGCCTTGACCGCCTCGAAGACAACCTGGGTCGCGCGGCAGGCGGCCTCCGTGCCACCCGCGACGTCCTCGCGGGCGGCGTGATCGGGGTCGGTGCTGTCGTGATCCTGCCGGTCGGCGTGGCCCTCGCTGCGGGAGGCGCGGCCGTCGGTGGGGGGCTGGTGCTCTCCGGCGCCAAGCGCTGGAATGAGGGCCAATCTGAACTGGAGGTCGTGTTCGGCGCGGCGGCCGACACCACCGGCGTCACCAGCTTCTCGCTGGGTCTCTGGGGCACAGACCCCGTGACGGGTCAGCAAGTCGCCCTCACGCCCGAGGCCGGCACCTATGAACTGATCGTCGGCGCATCGACCATCTCGATGCTCGTGGGCATGCCGTTTGCCGGCGGCCTACGCGGACCGACCACCAACATTCCCGTGCCTATACCGCAGTTGCGGTTCGTCGAGTCCGTCTCGATCGTGGGCGACACATTGGTTGCCAGCCCCGCCCGCGTTCCGGTCATCACCTGGACGGAGGGAGCGATCGAACAACCCGCGACACCCACAGGGAATTAGGAGCGTTCACCACCACCCAGCGCCACCATTTTCGACCGCCCCGCGCCGCCGTTTTCAACCGCCGTCAACAATTCTGCGCCCGTGAGCGGGTGTCCGTGCCGACGTTCTGGTATTGGTGGCGAAAGTGTGCGGACGGGCCTTTCAAGCCGCAGACGCCTCCGGCGGCGTTCTCACCGGTTGAGGTTGTCGGTGGCCGGTCGATCAGCCTGCGGTTCCCGATCGGTGCGGTTCTCGAGATCCCCGAAGATCGGCCGGACCTCGTGCGTGTCGCGATCGAGGCTGCGGCTGGGGTGTCGCAGCCATGCTGAGCATCGCGCCGCCGCCCACGATCTATCTGCATTCTCTCGAGCACCTTCTCCGATACTGCGCCCGGCCGCCATTCGCGATTGAACGGCTCTCCGTGATCCGCGACGCCGACGGCCGCATCGTCCGCATCCGCTGCGTGCTCCCGCGACACAAGGCCGCCAACTGGGTCGGGCCTGGCCGCGGCCGAAAGTCCACGCGGCCGGGAGCCAATGGCGTCGTCGAGCTCACGCCGTTTGAGTTCTTGGACCGGATCGCCGATCTCGTCCCGCCGCCGCGGAAGCACCGGCATCGCTACCACGGGGTGTTTGCGCCGAATGACAAGCTCCGGCGGGCCGTCACCTCGCTCGCGATCGGGAACATCGGCAAGCGGAGCGACGCCGGGCATGCGGGCGAGGCGCATGCCGCGGGCTGCTGCGATCCTCAGGCGAAGCCCCGCTCGCACGACACCTCGCGGATTACCTGGGCGAA
>JBJTPO010000430.1:0-4238 GCA_046075145.1 Planctomycetota bacterium | reverse complement strand
CCAGCCCGCCCGAGCGCCGGCGGCCGGGTGGTATGCCGTCTCCGCGAAGGTCGTGGCCCCGAACGGCGGGCCCGAGACCCCGGTCACGCTCTTGTTTTCGATCGGATCCGTGCCTGCCGGCAGCCGGGCCGCGGCTATCCGTGCCGTCGGCGGCGTCGGGGCCAGGCCGACGGCGGTCACCGTCAACGCCACGCTCGCCCCACCGCCCGTGGCCGCGCCGATCGCGGTGCCGCCCGTGGCGGCCGCTTCGATCTCGCCGCCGGCAGTCGTGCCGGCGTCCACGCCGCAGGCTCCCGTCGTGCAGTCGCTGCCGCCGTTCGTCCTGCCGCCTGCGGTCAATGGGTTCGTCGAGCTGTCGAGCGACATTACCGGCGACGCGACGTTTTCCGCGGGCTCGATCTACGTGATCACGGCCGAGGTGCACGTGCGGCGGGGCGTGACGCTGACCATCGCCGACGGCGTCGAGGTGCGGATCCGCAACGGCCTGGGCCGCTGGCGGCTGCTCACGTCGTGCGCCCTGATTTTCGACGCCGGTTCGTCGCTCCGGGCGCAGAACGTCGTCTTCCAGGCCGCCGATCAAGCCAACGCCCCGGTCGCGGTGGCCAACAACGGAGGCGTCTTCTTCTGCGGCGGCACGCGGACCGCCACGAAAGACAACGTGTCGTCCCAGGACCTCCGCCGGCCGTCGATCAACTGGTCGTTCGTCGCCGACAGCATCACGGCCAACTACCTGGGCCGGCCGGACCCGCGCGGCGGCGACGGCGACGGCCACACCCGCGACGACATCGACGCCATCTCGGTGATCGGCGCGGTGTTTCAGGAGTGGGGAGTCAGGGCGGTGACCGTCAATCACTCCGGCGACGACGGCTTCGACCTCACCAACGCGAGCATCGCGATGGAGACGGTGCAGGTCTTTGCTCCCGTGGAGGACGGGCTCAATCTCACCACCAGCCTGCTGCAGCTCAGCGGCCGGCTCGTGATCGACATGACCGCGAGCACGGGTGGGGATCGTGAGATCTTCGACTTCGAGGTGGACACGGGGCCGGTCCAGCTCTGGATCGCCCAGGGGGCGACGGTCGATATCCGCGGCTACTGGGATAACAGGCCGAGTGATCTTCGCATCGACGTGAAGTCGTCCGACATGCCCCGGCCGTCCCTCTGGACCCGCGAGTGGTATGCCTTCGCCGGCCAACTGGTGAGCGGGCCGGCGAGGATCTTCTCGGTTCCATGACTCCCCGCGGTCGAATACGCGCCCCAGTTTGGATCACCCCCCTGACCCATCGAATCCCGTTCATCGCCTCTTGAAAAGGACCCCCATGCGACCCTCGACGCTCTTCTCGATCTTCGCTCGTGCGCCTCGCCGCGCCGCCACCCGCCCCGCGCGGCGCAGCCGGCTCGCATCCGCGGAACGACTCGAGGCCCGGCTCAATCTGGCGGCCACGATCGTCGACCTGGCGGCGCCCCGCGCCGCCTCCGGGAGCCACCCCGCCTACGACCAGTTTCCGATTCCCGCGGGTGCCACGCTCGTGGACGCCTGTGACGCGGGGCGGTACGTGCTGTTCTCCAGCACCGACACCAACGTGATCGCGGGCCAGCAGACGATCCCGTCGATCAACCCCAACCTCTTCTGGCTCGATACGGGCACGGGCGTGACCAGGCTCGTGACCCACCGGGCAGGGAGCCAGGTGCAGTCGGCCGGCTACGCCGGGCTCGACGGCTCCACCTACACGCCGGGCCTCGGCCTGTGGCCGATGTTCGAGCCGCTCACGGCCGACCTCAGCGGTGACGGCCAGAGCGTGGTCTTCGACTCGATCATCGCGGCCAACGAGTACGACGCCGACGTGCCGGCGGCCAACGACCAGGCGACCTTTCGCCCGCCCCAGTCCGGCGCGGGCACTCAGGCCTGGCAGAACCTCCAGCTTGGCACCGTCGACGTGTTCGTCTGGCGGGCGACGGCCGCCGATCCCGCCAACAACATCTCGCTCGTCAGCCGCCTGAATGCGACCGGGCAGCAGGAGGCCGTCACGCTCGCGCCGCCCGGAGTGCCCACGCCGATCGTGGGTCAGCCGATGGCCGCCGGCGTGTTCGCCCAGGAATACTTCCCCGCTCCCACGCTACAGTTCCAGGATTTCGTGGAGCCCGTCGAGTCGCTCACGCTCAACAAGGGGATCAGCGAAGACGGCACGCGGGTGCTCTACGACAGCTTCGTTCCGGCAGGCTGGATCGACACGGTGAATCCGAACATCCTCGATCAGGAAGACATCGACATCGACTGGACGCTCGACTGCTTCGTCGCCGCTGCGGCCGGCTTCGGTGGCGGCGGGCCGTGGTCGGCGAAAACCGCGAGCGTCACGAGCACCGGGCAGGCCGCCCTCGGCAACTACGAGGGGCCCGTGGCCGGAAACCAGTTCGCGGAGCTTTTCGAGCCGATGTTCAGCCAGCTCAGCGGGCAGGGCAACCGCGTGGTCTACAGCACGCGGCGGACGTCGGGCGACATCGTGGCGGGCACCACCGACTCCGACTTCTCGCTCGACGTGTTCACCAACGACGTCGATTCGGGCACGAACCTGCTCGTGAGCCGATTCTGGCAGGACCCGACGAAGGCGGCGGGCTTCGCTCAGCCCGACTTTTTCAACGGCTCCGTCGATCCGTTCTTCGGCGGCGCCCCGCCGACCGAGTTTTGGGATTCGCAGAACCACTCCGTCAGCGGCGACGGTCGCACGATCGCGTTCACCTCGTCGGCCGGCAACCTCGTGCAGGGCTGGACGAACAGGACGGCCGACCTCGCGGCATTCTCGATCATCGGCGGCAGCGGCGGCCTGAACTGGACGACCTACCAGGCGAACCCGTTCGACATCTACGGCTTCCAGTTCACCTCCACGCTCCCCACCGTCTCGACCGGGCGGGCCGCGCTCGTCAACTCGCCCGACGGCCTGGCCAACACCAACCGGATCGCCACCTTCGGCGGGATGTCGGACGACGGATCGACGTTCCTGTTCGACACGGCCGCCAACAACTTCTACCAGCCCGGCTTCACGTCGCCCTATCCCTTCACTCAAAATCTCCCGCAGGTGCCGCTGCCGCTCAACTTCATCCTCGGCGGCTTCTCGAACCTCTGGGTCCGGAAGATCGACTGGGGTGCCGCGGTCACGGGCACCACGTCGCTCGTCTCGGCCGGCTTCGCCGTCGATGCCGATGGTGATCCCGACGTGAACGGCGTTCCCAATGCCTCGGGCAACAAGGCCACGCTCGGATCGGCCACCCTCGCGGGCGCCCGCGACGTGCTCAACACGATCAGCGAGAACGGTCGGTTCGTGATGTTCTCGAGCACGGCCAACAACCTCGCCCAGGGCGTCTACGACAGGGCGTTCAAGGGGGGCGTGTTCGTCCGCGACCTGCAAACCGGCCGCACGACGCTGCTCACCACCACCGCCACCGGCAACGTGCCCTCCGCCGGCCTGTTCGTGAACTCGGCGCTCGCGACCGACGAGGACGGCAGCGGCCGCTTCGCCTCCTATGTGGACGGCACGGGGGCCAGCGACATGCAGACTCGCTTCCGCACCGAGGACGTGGCGCCGGGGCCGACCAGCCACGTCTACCGGCTCGACTACCCGGCCGTGTCGCAGGCCGCGTCGGCCACCAACCCTGCGATCTTCACGGTCTCCGGCGAAGGGGTGAACACGCGGCCCGTGCTCGAGTTCCGCGATCCGGGCACGGGGATCACCCCCGTCGTGAAGACCTCGCCCGGCCAGCTCCTGCCGAACTACTTCGGGGAATGGCGGACGGCGACGGGCGACGTCAACGCCGACGGCGTCGTGGACTACGTGTATGGCGCCGGCCTCGGCGGGGCGGATACCGTGGTCGTGGTCGATGGCAGGACGAACTCGGTGATCTGGCAGGTGGCGCGGATGTTCCCGGTCGTCGCCGGCGTCACGGGGGCGGCGGCCCGGCCCGGCGTGTTCGTGGCCACGGCCGACGTCAACTGCGACGGCTTCGTGGACGTGATCGTCGGCTCGGCCGGCAACCGGCAGAACCAGGTGATGATCTACAGCGGCCGCCGCGGCACGCTGCTCCAGTCCTTCCAGCCCTTCGGGGCCGGGGCGAGGGGGGGCGTCCGCGTGGCCGGCGGCGACGTCGATGGCGACGGCTACGGCGACGTGGTGGCGGGCCGCGGCCAGGGCGCCCCGGCCCGCGTTTCGGTCTTCAGCGGGCGGATCCTGACCACGAGCAGCGTGCCG
>JBJTPO010000429.1:0-1719 GCA_046075145.1 Planctomycetota bacterium | reverse complement strand
GCCTCCCCGTCCACGAAGATCTTTTCGTCGCCCTCGCCCCACCACGGGCCGAGGCTTCCCTGCGTCGCGGGGCGGTTGTAGAGCGACAGCGAATCACCAACGTAGACACCCTTGCCGGCGATGGTCCCATAGTTCCAGTTCCTGAATACCGACCGTTGGATAACGCTCGGAAGACCGTCGAAGAAGGGCAGGGCAGGGATTCGACCGGCGTTCCTGCCGGCCCGGCCGATCACCCAGGCCGATCTGGCCACACTCACCGAGAAGGTGCGCCGTCGTGACGTGCGTTGGTTTCGCATGCAGCGGCTCCTCGACGCCGATGCGGCCGCCGCCATGCTCCGCTGGGAAAACAGTGGGTTTTCGGTGGACGCCAGCGTGCGGATCACGCTCATCGACCGCGACGGCTGCGACTCATGCGGCACACTGCCCTCCCGCGACACCTCCCGGATCGCGTGGGCCAAATTCATGGCTCGGGTGGGCCACCCGCCGACTGGGGAGAGTTCGTGCAGGGCCACGACGACCGGGCAATCTTTCAGGCGTCGCCCGACGAACTGCCCGACATCGACATCCACAGCCTCTGACGGGATCCCATGCCACGGTGCGGACGGCCCGTGAGAAGGGCGGTTTCAAGGCGGGCTTGAGCCGACGAGACCAATCCGGCCTTGAGCGTGGATAGGAAACTCCGCGGCGCCTCCACGGTCGGGCCGCATACGGCCCGACCAACTCCGGAGGTAGCTCCTCGTGATCCGCCCCGCTCGGCCGTCGCTTGTCGAAGTGCCATTGGCCGACCTATCCTTTGCCGGGCAAGCGACACTCGTGCCCGAGCGAGCCGCCCACCGGTGGGTCGGCATCGGTTCCGCAGTTTCGGATTGGGCCGCGAGGGCACGTCGCCCGGCGGTCAGCGGTCCGCCGGCAGGCTGAAATCGTGGGTCGCTGCCGCGTGCGGGAGATCGATCTCCACCCTCTGCGGTGGAAACAAAGGTGCACCGTTGGGGTCCATCACCTGCCCACGGGCGATCGGGTGCCCGTCATAGCCCGTGATCGTGGCGACGTGCGGTCCGCCGACGGTGCCTTGACCGGACCGGGTGACGTATTTGCCGGCCACGATCTCGGCGGTCGCGCCCGGTCCCCCGTTGCCGCGAGCGGGGTCGGGTGCAAACACGATCGAGCCCGTTGGAACGGGCTGCCCACGCCATGTCACGCTGCCATTGAGTTCATGCCGCGACGGGCCGCTGGGGCGGCTGCACGAGACGACACCCACAAGCGGCCCCATCAACACGATGCCGCGAACGAAAGCGTGGCGACTCCACTCAAAACGAGTCCGCATCGATCACCCGCCCA
Source organism: Planctomycetota bacterium (assembly GCA_046075145.1). GTDB lineage: Bacteria > Planctomycetota > Planctomycetia > Pirellulales > UBA1268 > QWPN01. The sequence goes on along the minus strand of JBJTPO010000429.1, from coordinate 381 downwards.
TCTTCTCGGGCTGCCATCCGCTGGAAGGTGTCCAGCGACACTGAAAACGATACCGGCCGTACAGAGCCGTCGCACATCGCCACCATGAACTGCCCGGCGTGAGAAGAGCCGAAAGCTTGGTGGAGCGACGTGTTGCCGCTGTGCGCCACGACGGGATTGGGATCCCGCCAGTCGGCCACGGGCGGTACGAACGCCCAGCGCATATGGTCCCAATCCCAGCCGTCGATCCAGCCTGAGTCGTCGTCAGTTTGATTGAGTCCCAACAGCCCGACGTTCAAGGACTTCTCGCCGAGCAGCATGGTATTACTGACGCCATCGGTGATACGGCTGAAGGTGATCGAAGGCCCACGGCTGGGCGTGCCGTTTGGTCTCCGGACGACC
>JBJTPO010000428.1:0-8203 GCA_046075145.1 Planctomycetota bacterium | reverse complement strand
GCACCCGCGGCTACGTCACCAACTCAGCCGGCGACTCGGTGTCGGTGATCGACACCGCCACCAACACCGTGGCCGCCACGATCGCGGTCGGCACTGGTCCGGACGGTGTGGCGTTCAACCCGGCCGGCACCATCGCCTACGTCACGAACACAGGCGGTAACTCGGTCTCGGTGATCGACACGGTCACCAATACCGTGACCGCCACGATCGCGGTCGGCAGCAACCCGGTCGCGGTGGCGGTCAACCCAGCCGGCACCTTCGCCTACGTCACCAACCGGTTAGGCGGCTCGGTGTCGGTGATCGACACGGCCAACAACACTGTGGCCACCACCATCGGTGTCGGCGGCAATCCGTTCGGGGTAGCGGTCAACCCCGCCGGCACCCGCGCTTACGTCGCCAACGAGGTCGGCACCACGGTGTCGGTGATCGACATCGCCTCCGCGGTGGTGGCCGGCGGCAACGGCGGCAACGGCGGTGCGGGCGGCGCCGCCGGCCTGACGGGCACCGGCGGCAACGGCGGTGCCGGCGGTCATGGTGCGGCTGGTGCCGATGGCACGGCCGGCGCGAACCCCGGTGACGCGGGCACGGCCGGCACCGCTGGTGGCAACGGCGGTGCGGGTGGCGCGGCAGGCGCCGGTGGCTCGATCTCGGGCAACGGTGGAGCGGGCGGTGTGGGCGGCAACGCAGGCGCTGGCGGCAATGGCGGCGCCGGGGCGGACGGCGCGAGCGTCGCAGCACCGGTGAGCGTCTACGCCTTCGAGTCCGATTTGTCGGACTCGCTGGGGTTCAGTGGAAACCTCGCCGAGTTCAACAACAGCTCGAGCAGCTTCAGCGGCGGCGCCTGGTCGTGGAACGCCACCACGAATCCCGGCGGTGGGTTGATCATGGATGTTCCGGCATCGATCAGCTCGGTCTATTCGATCAGCCTGCGGATGAAGCTCGACCGGTTCTACAGCGGTCCCAATGACGAGTATGTGAAGCTGATCGACTTCAAGGACACGACTTCCGACTACGGCCTCTACGTGTTCGAAGATCAACTCAGCTTCTTCGGGAGCGACGACGAGTATCTCGGCGGAACGCTGACCGCCGACACATACTTCGACATCCTGCTGACGCGCTCCGCGTCGAATGAGGTCGATGTCTATCTCAACGGCTCGTCCACCCCGATCATCTCCTTCACGGACGACGCCGAAGACGCCGTGCCCACGCTGGTCGGTGGAACGAGCCGCTTCCGACTGTTTCACGACGATGCGTTCTACAGTTCTTCGCAGCAGGACGAGTGGTCCACCGGCTCCGTCGATGAGCTGCGCTTGTGGAACGTTGCGCTGGTCCCCGCAGAGGCCGGTGGCGACGGTGGCGATGCCGGGGCCGGCGGCATCGGTGGAGCGGGCGGAGCCGGCGGCGGCTCGGGCCCGCTCGGCGTGAACGGCAACGGCGGCAGCGGCGGCACGGGCGGGAATGCGGGCATCGGTGGCGATGGCGGTGACGGCGGCGCGGGCGCCGTGGGCTTTCCGGATGGGGCTCGCGGTGGCGACGGCGGGGAGCGGGGCGCGGCAGGAGCCGGTGGCCTCGGCGGCGCGTCGGGCACGGGGGGCACGGGCGGTACCGCCGGGCTTGCTGGCCCGAGCGGCACTGCGGTCACCAGTGGCGGCAATGGCGGCGCGGGTGGTGACGGCTTCACGGCGACGACGGCAGGAAGCCGCGGCGGCAACGGCGGCGCGGGCGGCGATGGCAGCGTCTTCGGCAACGGCGGAGCGGGTGGCAATGGCGGCAATGGTGCCGCTGGCGCCGACGGCGTAGCGGGCGCCTCGGCTGGCGCTGCCGGCACCGACGGCCAAGCCGGTGGCGTAGGCGGCAATGGCGGCGCGGGCGGCAACGGCGGCGCGATCTCCGGCAACGGTGGCGCGGGTGGGAACGCGGGCAATGGCGGCTTAGGCGGCAATGGCGGCGCGGGCGTGGCCGGTGCCGACGGCCTGGCTCCCGGTGCATCGGGCACCGCTGGCGGCGACGGCGGCGCGGGCGGCAATGGGGGCAATGGCGGCAGCGGCGGCGCCGGCGGGCTCGCGGTCGGCGGGAACGCGGGCGCCAGTGGCCAAGGCGGCGATGGCGGCAATGGCGGCAATGCCGGTGTCGGCGGCGACGGTGGCGATGGCGCCGCGGGTGATGCAGCCACGCCCGACGGCGGCGCCGGTGGCGACGGTGGTGATCGCGGCACGGCCGGCGTCGGTGGAGCCGCCGGTGGCGCCGGTGCGACCGCGGGCGCCAATGGCACCGCACCCACCTCGGGCGGCAACGGCGGCAACGGTGGCGCTGGCGTCGCCGGCGCCGCTGGCGACCCTGCAGGCGTCAGTTGGACCGCGCAAGCGTCGGCCGCGGATCAGGGGTGGGTGTCGGTGGCCTGGGGCGGCCCGGCCGGCCAAGAGAAGTTCGTCGCGGTGTCATACACCGGCACGGGCAACCTGGTGATGACCTCACCGGATGGAATCACTTGGACCACTCGAACCCCGGCCGCGAGCATCCAGTGGTATTCAGTCGTCTGGGGCGGCTCCGCGGGCCAGGAGCAGTTCGTGGCGGTCGCCCGTACCGGCACGGGCAACCGGGTGATGACCTCACCGGACGGCATCACCTGGACCAGCCGGACATCCGCCGCGGACAACGAATGGTACGCGGTGACCTGGGGCGGCCCGACCGGTCAAGAGAAGTTCGTGGCAGTCAGCGCGACTGGCACGGGCAACCGGGTGATGACCTCGCCGGACGGCATCAACTGGACCATCCGGACCTCGGCCGCAAACAACATCTGGCGGTCGGTGACCTGGGGCGGCCCCGCCGGCCAGGAACAGTTCGTGGCGGTCAGCACGACTGGCACGGGCAACCGGGTGATGACCTCGCCGGACGGCATCACCTGGACGGCCCGCAGTTCAGCGGCCAACAACTCATGGCTAGCGGTGACCTGGGGCGGCCCATCGGGCAATGAGAGATTCGTCGCCGTGGCCGAGAGCGGCACAGGCAACCGGGTGATGACCTCGCCGGATGGCATCACCTGGTCCACCCAAGCCTCGGCCGCCAACAACAACTGGGATGCGGTGACTTGGGGCGGTCCGACCGGCCAGGAACAGTTCCTGGCGACGGCCCGCTCGGGCACGGGCAACCGGGTGATGACCTCGCCGGATGGCGTCACGTGGACCATCCAAACCTCGGCCGCGGACAACGACTGGCGGTCGGTGGTCTGGGGCGGCCAGAGCGGTCAGGAAAAGTTCGTGGCGGTCTCCGATAACGGAGTCGGCAACCGAGTGATGACCAGCGCAGCGACCGCAGTCGCAGCCGGCAACGGCGGCGCGGGCGGCAACGGCGGGTCCGTTGGCAATGGCGGCAATGGCGGGGCCGGCGGTGCTGGTGCCGCGGGAGCCGTGGGTGCGACGGGTGCCACGGCCGGTGCCAACGGCTCGACTGGCAGCGTGGGCGGCGTGGGTGGCAACGGCGGCGCGGGTGGTGGCGGTGGCTCGATCTCGGGCAACGGCGGCAACGGCGGCGCGGGCGGAGTCGGCGGCACCGGCGGCAATGGCGGTGCCGGAGCCAACGGGGCCAATGGCGTGCTGGCCGGATCGTCGGGCGGCGATGGCGGCGATGGCGGCAGCGGCGGCGCGGGCGGCGCTGGTGGCGTGGCCGGAGCCGGCGGTGCGGCGCTTGGCGCGGGCAATGCCGGCTCAGCTGGCAGTCATGGCGACGGCGGCAACGGCGGCAACGCGGGCGTGGGCAGTAACGGCGGCAACGGTGCCGCCGGCGACGCGACGACGATCAACGGCGGCAACGGTGGAGCCGGCGGTGATCCCGGCGCTCCCGGGGCGGGCGGCGCGGCAGGCGGCGCCGGTGCCAGCGCGGGCTCGATCGGAATAGTGCCGACCACCGGTGGCAACGGCGGCAACGGTGGAGCCGGCTTCAGTGCGACGACTCTCGGCGCAGCTGGCGGCAATGGTGGCACTGGCGGCGCCGGCGGCTCGGTGGGCAACGGCGGCAATGGCGGGGCCGGCGGCGCTGGAGCGGCCGGTGACGCCGGTAATGCCGGTGGTAATGGCGGGGCCGGTGGTGACGGTGGCATCGGCGGTGCGACTGCCGGCAACGGCGGAATCGGCGGCGCGGGCGGCAGCGGCGGGGCCGGGTTCGTCGGCCCGACCGGTACTACCGGTGTGCAGGGCTGGAGCATCACCGACACCCTCACCGGGTTCAGCCAGAACCGCGGCGTCGCGATCAGTTCCGACGGCGACACGCTCTACGTGGCGAATCAGAGCGGATCGGTTACGGTGATCGACGTCGGGACCGGAGTGAGCAGCACCCTGGTCACGGTTCCCGGCGCGACCGGGTTGGCACTGAGCGCTGACGACAGCATCCTGTACGTGGGGATTGAAGCCCTCGGGACTGGTTTGCGGGCCTACGACGCCAGTTCCGGCGCACTGATCCGCACCTACACGTTCAGAGAGGGGCGGGGGGTCGCCACGTACGGCAACCGTGTCTATGTGGTCAATGAACTGGGCCAGCTGAGTGCGTTCGACATCAGCAACTCCACACCCGTCTCCACCTGGACGCGCGCAGGGCTCGGATACGGGATGGCGGTGAGTCCGAATGGCGCCACCCTGTATGTGGCCAATACCAACACCAACACGGTGTCGGCGGTCAACACCAACACCGGCTCCGTGGACTTCACCATGACCGGGTTCGACGGCGCCTACGGTGTGGCGCTCAGTGCCGACGGAACCGTCCTGTACGTGGGCAACGGCAACAACAACACGGTGTCGGTCGTCAACCTCAACTCACGCACCATCACCGACACCATCAGTGGGTTCACCGGCTTGGCATTCGGGATGATCGCGGTCAACGACGCCAACAACACGCTCTACGTCAACAATTACAGCGCCGCCGCGGGCGCCGGAACGTTGTCGGTGGTCACCACCGCCCGTGACGGCGGCAACGGCGGATCCGCTACCGCCGGCGGTACCGGCGGCGCCGGTGGTACCGGCGGCAGTGCTCAGGCGGCCACCGGCAACGGCGGCCAGGGCGGTGCCGGCGGGGACGGCGGGGACGGCGGCAAGGGCGGATTCGGTGGCTTCGGCGCGGATGCCACCTCGGCGGAGTCCGCCGGTAGCGGCGGCAACGGCGGAACCGGCGCCGTTGGCGCCAACGGGGGGGCTGGTGGCGCTGGTGGCAATGCCGGCGCCTCGGGTGTCAACGGCAGCGGTGGCGTCGGCGGCGACGGCGGAGACGCCGGCACCCCGGGTGACGGCGGCAAGGGTGGAGCCGGCAGCAACCAATACGGTGGCGGCGACGGCGGCGACGGAGCCGATCCGGGTGCTACGCCAGGTTCTCTCGGCACCGGCGGGGCTGCCGGCGCCGGTGGCAGTGGCGGTACTGCCGGGACGGCCGGTACCGCCGGGACGGCGGTCACCTCGGGCGGCAACGGAGGCGACGGTGGAGTTGGCTACACCAGCCTGGTGTCCTTCGGGACCGACGGCGGCGACGGGGGTAACGGCGGTGCGATCGGCACCGGCGGCAACGGCGGGGCGGGCGGTGTCAGCTGGGACAACGGCGGTGACGGTGGCGCGGGCGGTGCCGGCGGCGCGATATCGGGCAACGGTGGTGCGGGCGGTGCCGGTGGCGCCGCGACCGGCGTCAACCTGATTGGCGACGCGACCGGCGGCGCCGGGGGCGCTGGCGGTGTCGCGATCGGCACCGGTACTGGCGGTGCCGGCGGTGCCGGGGGCTCCGCTCTCACCAACTCCGGCTCAGCGATAGGTGGGGCCGGAGGCGCCGGCGGCGCAGCCACCGGGGGTGGCGCTGGGGGCGCCGGAGGAAGCGGCGGCGCCGTGAACGGGCGATACAACAGCGTCGGGGGTAACGGTGGTGCTGGTGGAAGCGGGGGCAGCCAGGGTGGTGCCGGTGGGAATGGCGGATCCAGCTACGACTACGCCATTTCTTCCACCGGGGGTGCCGGCGGGGACGGTGGCTCCGCGAGCGCGGGCAGTGGCGGGGCTGGGGGCAACGGCGGTGGCGCCGGCCCGGGGACCGTAGTGGGCGTTGTCGATACCGGCGGTGCCGGTGGCGCCGGTGGCTTCGGAACCGGAGCCGGTAACAGTGGCGGCGCCGGTGGTGACGGTGGCAGCCCGGGTGGCGCCGGGGGCGTCGGCGGGATCGGCTACGGCGGTGCGTCCAACGGTTCGGCCGGCAACCCCGGCTGATTAATAAACGCGACCCCAATCTCGATGCGGGCAGTACGCGGTCGTCGATCATCCAGATCCCCGAGAACGCAATCACCGACCGGCGGGCGTTCCCCTGGCCACCGCCGCAGCGTGACGTCTTACGGCCCTGGCGTACCTAGCGGGCGGGAACCAACAGCATCTGCCGGGAGGTGGGCGGCGCCATGATCGGTTACCGTTTATTCCTGTGACGATCAAGCACCCCGGCGAGGTCGAACTGGACTTCCCCCGCGAGTGGGTGGAGTTCTATGACCCGGGCGACAACGAGCATCTGATCGTCGCCGACCTGACCTGGCTGTTATCGCGCTGGACGTCGCAAGAAGGACAGCCTGGTCCGTGGAACTTCCTCAACGGGCTTCCGGCTGATGAGCGACTCGTGAGCCTCGGGAGGAGCGGCCCGAGCGTGCCACACTCTTCAATGCCGGTGGGGCAATTGGCATCGCGTTCGAGCGTACGCGGGGCCGGCTGCGACTGGAACTGGAGGGAATGGGCCGAAGCACCTACAACGCCGAGTTCACAAACTCTCCGGATCCAGGAGACACGACCATCCTCACCAACAATTGGTCGGTGATTACCAACGCTTTGCGGTTCTCGTGTCGGCCAGTCCCAAGACGGGCGCGGGCAGGTCTCCAAACATCGCCGTCATCCGGTTCGGCCAGGCCGCGTCGAAAGTCAGGCCGGCGACGCTCGTTATGATGTTGATCCGGCTCGGCGGCATCCCGATCTGGTAGAGACCCTCCGGCTCGGCGAAATCACCGATCTCCATTTTGGACAGCGGGGCCCGAAATCGTTCCAGGGCCCGCCGCACTCACCGGGCATTCTCCGAGGTTGGCCTGACCCACAGGTCGATGCCGAGCGTCGCCCGGACTTGGCCGTGCGCGGCCAGGGCTTGAGTACCACTTACGAGAAAGGTCGATGACCCGGGCCGATCCCTCCATCTCGTATACTTTGCCGACGGAGGCTGAATCGCTCCTGGCGGGGCGGCGCTTTCCTCGCGGCGCTCTCCCCATGACCGGCAAACAGTTCTTCGACTGGCAGACATCGGGTGGCACCGATGACGTGATGCGGCTGGTCGATTGTCTGGAACGGGCGGACGTGCCCTGGTGCTGCATCGGCGGCGTGGCCGTCAATCACTGGGCCGAGCAACAGATGGTCACCCGCGACGTTGATCTCGTCATCGCCCTCGATGCAGTGGAGCGAGTCGTGCGAATGCTCGAGGAGGCCGGGTTCACGAGCGAGCGGTTCGACTGGTCGGTGAACCTCAAGGCCCGGTCCGCTGTCTCAATCCAGCTTTCGACCGAGGATTTTTACCGCGAGTTTCCCGGCCGGTCGGTGCCTGCCGACGTGCATGGGATCCTGATGCGAGTCGCGTCGCTCGACGACACGCTGGCCGGGAAAATCAAGGCTTGGTCGGAGCCCACCCGCCGCCAGAGCAAGCAGGCGAAGGACTTCACCGACATCGTGAGGCTGGTCGAGGCGCACCCCCGGCTTTGGGCGAGACTCACGCCCGAATTGCGTCAGCTCGTGAAGCCGCCGGCTGGCTGACGTAGTTCGCCATCGGCGTGGTTCGCCCGGGCGCCTTGCTGGATCGCCCAGAAACCGCGGCCGGATTGCCTCAACGCGGCGGCCTGCCAGGGCCGACTGAAAAGGGGGTCAGCCCGGCCCGATTATGCCCCTCAATCGTCGAACTCCTCCCGTCCAGCCGTTTTTGAAACTCCGGCAGAAGTTGCCCACCCGGATTTTCTTGACAGGGGTATTTTGGCGGATAGTCTCATCCCCAACTGAGGGGACTCAGTCCCGGGGCCATCGGCCACCCTTCTCGTTTGTTCATCACGTTCCGCACCTGAGGTCCTGATGCCCACGCTCGTCCGCAGCCTGTTCGCCCGCTCCTCCCGGCCCGTCCGTTCGTCGCGTCGCCGCGGCAAGAGCGTGTTCCCGGCGCGGACTGCAAGCGGCTG
>JBJTPO010000427.1:0-2579 GCA_046075145.1 Planctomycetota bacterium | reverse complement strand
CGTCCTCCTTGTGATCCGCGGGGTGCCTGCCCCGCGGCCGGGGAGAGTAGCGGGAACGCAAATAAGCGCCAACCCGATAGCGGGGGTCTGCGGCGGGGGCTACTTGCGCCGCCGTTTTTTGGGTTTCGCCTTCGGCCGCCTGGTCGCGGGCCGTGCTGGCCGGGGCCTCGCCGGGGCCGGGGCGGCCGGCCCCCGGCCGATCCGCACGAACCTGGCCACGTCTTCGCGGAGTACGAGCCACGCATGGCCGATCTTCTCGCCACGCAGCTGGCCGCGCGCGAGCAGGAGGCGCACATAGGCCGTCGATATGCCGGCAGTTTCGGCGGCCTCAGCAACGGAGCAGTACGGGGCAAGGTTCACGCCGGAAGAGTATCCCGCCTGGTCGCTGCCCGACAAAACCTGGCGGAAGATCCCCAGGCGATCAGTGCTTGACGGGCCGCCCGAAACTCTTGACTCGTTCGCTGGGATCACTCAACTGACACTAAGGCCCCAAGGAAGGGGCCACCTCAAGGAGCACGGACGCTATGCCAACCGCCACGAAAACCAAGCCCGCCGTCGACAAACCCGCCGCCGTATCCGAGCGAGTTCGCGCGGCCCATCTGGCCATGAAGCGGGAGGCGCTCGCCCGCTGGCGGCAGTGGGCGGCCGACGCCGCCGCCAACGGGCCGCTGCCGAACCCGGTCGAGTTGCTCGCCAACGGCGCCGTGCTGGCCATCCGGCATCCGGCCGCGGCCCTGGAGGCCGACGCGACCATCCTTCGCGAGATCGAGGCCGCGGAGGCGGCCGTCGGGCTCTGCGATCGTGCCATGACGGAGAAGTTGGAGCCGTGGGCAGGCGACCGCCGGAAGTTGATCGCGGCAGTCGAGGCGGCGGAGGCGGAGGCGAAGCGCCTGCGGGAACTGCTCACTCACATCGACGGCGGCGGCGGGCTCCCGCACTGGCAAACGACGATCCACCAACTCCGCGTTCAGGCGAAGAGACTCTTCCCGGAGTACGAAGCCGAGTTGCTTGCCGACCTGGAGGTGGAATGATGGAGTTCGCAAACATGTCTGACCGCGGGCACGTCCCCACGTCGCTGCGGAACGCGCCGGCGTGGGCCCTCGCGAGGATCAACGTCGCCCGGCGGCGGTGCGGCCTTCCCGAGATCGAGCACGACGGCCGCGACAGCGGCCCCGGCGTCTACTGGGATCCGGCCAGCCCGCGCCGCCCCCGCGATGACGGCCAAGCCGTGATCGCCCGGGGCACAGGCCGCGGGCCGCGGGTGGATCGGGTGCTCCTGGTCGTCGCCCACGGCGATGCCGCGCCGGCGGCGATCGGCAAGACCACGCCCGAGACGATCGCCCGCGACGCCTTCGGGCCCGCGGCCGCGCTCGATCGCGAGCGCGGTTGGGGGCTGACTTGCCCCGATCACGACGGGCCGCTGATCGCGCTCGGCGGGCCGGCGGCGAAGGGGCGGCTCCGGGCGATCGACTCAGAAGTGGGTCTCATGCTCGATTGGCTGCCCGACATGAGCGACCGCAGGCACGTCCAGGCCGTTCGCATGATCGAGGCCGGGGCCGGCGCGAGCGTGCTGATGCAGGCCAAGGAACGATCGACGCTACGGATCGGCGGGCCGATCACGGTCGTGACCCGGGCGCGGCTGGTCAGTGTCGCGATCACCACCAACCCGGCCTATCGGGGCGCGGCGGCCCTGGTCTTCCGCCACGTCTGGCGTGATGACCCCGGGCTCCTTGAACAGCAGGTGGCCGCCGTGGCCCGTGAGGCCCGATTCCGCAACGCTCGGGGCTGGGGCCGTGTCGTCTAAGCCGCGCGCCGGTCTGAAATCCACACTAGCCCGGCCGGTGGCGGCACGAGATGCGACGGGCAAAATCTGTGGATCACTGCCCCTGCTGTTGTCCCCCGCACAGGAGCGCACCATCCGCGCCGCATGGGCGGCCGGCGCGACCGCGGCCGAAGCGGCCAGCCTCGCCGGCGTACCTGTCGGCCGCATCCGGCAGAGGCTTCAAGATCAACTCCGCGACCTGCCGCGTCGCGGCCGGGGCGTAGGTGGCACTCGACGGGAAGCGCTGCCGTCGCCTGAGGAAATCGCATACCGGGCCGCGATGGTGAGGCAGCGGTGGCCGGAGGATCGCTGGCTGGGGATGGCCGCGGACGACGCCTAGGCCGGGCCGTGCCGCCGCCAGTGGTGGGTGGCAAAAGGTTGCGCCCTGGTTGCCCCAGCGCGGCGAAACATGCGATTTTATCGGGCTAAACGCGATCCGACGCTGACTCGAAATCAGATGCCGGGAAACCGGTTGCGGGTTCGAATCCCGTGCCCTCCGCTTTTAACGGCTGCAGGGGCATCCATTTTTAGGGCTGCAGGGGCATCCATGCCCCCTGCAGCCTGAGCGGCCCGCGGGCCTTCGGCCCCGGCCGCCGGCCGCACCTCCCTGCGGCCGTGTTCGTGCGCTTTTTGGCGCGCTTCGAACCCGCGGGCGAATCGATCCCTGGCTGCCCCTGCTGCCGCTGCCGTTGCTGCCGCCGCTGCGTTGGGTCCGCGAGGGGTCGCCCATGCCAATCGAGCGGCGTAGGAAACCGAG
>JBJTPO010000426.1:0-2389 GCA_046075145.1 Planctomycetota bacterium | reverse complement strand
GGCACCTGATCAGGTGCCCGGGCCGCTCGAAGGTCGAGACAATGACTGCGATTTCCACGAATATTCCCCGCCTTGGGCTGCCGTCGGCGACAGGCAAGATGTCCGCCGTGGACGGCCTCAGGCAGGGAGATCGTCTGGCTGCGGTCCCAGTTGTGACGAAAGCCCGCGTTATGCGCGTCGGGCAGGTTGCGCGGTCTGGGAAAGCCGGCGGCCGGAAACCGGCGGCTCTTTCAGGGTGACAGCCGCTTCGTGAGCACGTCGGCCGGCGACCAGCCGGCGGCGCGAAGGTCGCGGATCGCGAGGCCACCGGTGCGTTTGGCGAGCCGCCGGCCACTGGAGTCGCAGACGAGCGGCACGTGCGCGAAGGCGGGGGACGTCCAGCCGAGGGCCTCGTAGAGGAGCAGCTGACGGGCCGTGCTCGTGAGGAGATCGGCACCGCGGACCACCTCCTCGATCGCCATGGCGTGGTCGTCGGCCACCACGGCCAGTTCGTAGGCAGCGAGGTCGTCGCGTCGCCAGACGACGAAGTCGCCGAAGTCGAGGCCCGCCGTGCGGCGCACGGTGCCGCAGAGTGCGTCGTGAAACTCGATCGCGCGGCCGTCGGGCACGCGAAACCGCCAGGGCACCCCCCCCGGCTCGGCCGCCCGCTCCCGCTGGGCGGGCCGCAACGCCGGCGGAAAGATCGGCTCCCCAGAGTCGGGTCGGCTGCTCCCGCCGGCGGCATGCGGCTCGGCCTCGTGCGGCGCGGTGGCGGCCGCCTCGACATCGCGGCGGGAGTGGGGGCTCGGGTAGATCGAGCCCGTGGCCTCGAGCCGCCGCCAGATCTCGAGATACCAAGCGGCCCGTTCGCTCTGCACGTAGGGGGCGTGGGGGCCGCCGACGTCCGGCCCCTCCGTCCACTCCAATCCCAGCCAGCGGAGGTCATCGAGCGCCGCCGCCGCGTATTCCGGGCGGCAGCGGGGCCCATCGAGATCCTCGATCCGCATCACGACCCCGGCCGCGCCGGCCCGCTCCGCGGCCAGGGCGAAGGTACGGGCATGGCCCACATGCAAGAGACCAGTAGGCGTCGGGGCAAGGCGACCGCGGCGGGATTGGCTGGCTGAAGCGGTCAATTGCGTCACACGAGCCACCACTCGCCGGTGGCGAGCACATACGCGCCGAGCGCGAGGTTGGTGGCGGCGTGGCAGAGGATGCAGTCGATCGGCTTGCGGGTGGCGGCGGCGATCCCGCTGACGATCGCGAACCAGCCCACGGCGGCGATCGCCTCGCCGGGGTGGGTGGCCACGGCGTAGGCCATGCAGGCAGTGGCGGAGGCGGCGGTAAGCAGCCCGAAGGGCACCTGCCAAAACGCCTCCTTGATCACGTACCGCATCAGAAACCCGCGCACGAAGAGTTCCTCGATGATCGGCACCACCACCACCAGCCCCACCCCGCGCACCGCCAGAAACCCCCAGGCCGCAAGCGAGTCGGGCCCGAGGTGCTCGGTGAGGAAGGGGTTGTAGCCGGCCCGCTCGCCGGCCCCGAAGGTCCAACCGGCCCGATGCTGGAGCGTCGCGAGCACCACCCATGGCACCACGAGCGCGAGGCCCACGAGCGGCGGCCACCATGTGGGTCGGCCCAGCCAGGCGCGGGCCTGCGGCCAGACCCTTGCGAGCAGGGCGATGGTCGCCGCGAGCCGGATCGCGTACACGAACGGATAGGCGGCGTAGCCGATCCCGAGCATGGCCGCGAGGCCGCCGCCGGAGGGCGAGGGCTCCAGGGCGCCGGCCACGAGGAAGGCCGTGAGCGGGGCCACGCACGTCAGCCAGGGATCGGCCGGCCCGAGGTCGGGGGAGGCGTCGGCTGACTGGCTGGCTGGCATCATTCCCCCGCTTGGAAAACGGCCGTCTGTCGCGTTTTTCCCAGGCTGAGTATATTCCAGCGGCCTGCCGGACCATCGTCCCCCCGCCTGGCGGTGCCCCCTTCCGGGCTCCTGGTTCGTTTCCTCCCTGGTCAACCTGCATTCCATGGATCTCACCAAGCTTCGCAACATGGGCATCTCTGCCCACATCGACTCCGGCAAGACCACCCTCTCCGAGCGGATCCTCTATTACGCGGGCCGCATCCACCGGATCCAGGAGGTCAAGGGCGACGGTGACGGTGCGACCATGGACTACATGGATCTCGAGCGGGAGCGCGGGATCACGATCACGTCCGCCGCCACGAGCGTCCGGTGGGGCGACTGCGACATCAACCTGATCGACACCCCGTGCCACTTCGACTTCACCGTCGAGGTGGAGCGCAGTCTCCGCGTGCTCGACGGCGCGATCCTCGTGCTTTGCAGCGGGGGTGGCGTGCAGAGCCAGTCGATGACGGTCGACCGGCAGATGAAGCGCTACAAGGTGCCCCG
>JBJTPO010000425.1:0-1825 GCA_046075145.1 Planctomycetota bacterium | reverse complement strand
TGTCGAGGAGCGCGCGGACCCGCGGCGTGAGGGGGGCGGTGTTACCCGGCGGGAGTCGTACGCCCTCGCTCCCCGCGTCGAGAGCCGTCAGTTCGGGCAAGGGATCGTGGGTCGCCATGAAGCGAAGCCTGCGGGAGGACGGTCCGGTTCGGTGGGAACACCTCGCCCGGCTAGAGCGGCGACAGCCCGGCCAGCCAGCGGAGGAGCGCCGTGAAAAGGACGTAGAACGAGAAGTGAACCGCGGCGTTTCCCGGCTCGAGGTCGAGCGTGGCCAGAGCGGCGAGGGTGCCGGCCGCGACGAACAGCGGCCCGAGGATGAACCATTGATACATGTCGGTCAGCTGCCAATCCGGATTGATCAAGGGAACGGCCCCGCGGACCGCCCACAAGGCCGCGTAGACCGCGGCGCAGGCCAAGGCCCGCAGCAGCAGCGGGCGGCCCGTGTAGGGCTCCAGTTCACGGTTTCGCACGGCGGCGTAGCCGAGCAGCACGGTCGGCAACGCGGCCGCGAACGCACCCGCCAGGAGCAAGGAGGCGGGGATCGTGGACTGTCTGACGCCATCGTCCGTGGCCTGCGGCGGGAAGACCGCGGGCAACGCCGCTGCCGCTCCCATGAATACCAGCGCACCGATCACCGTGATGGCGAAGGCCCGGATGGGAACGGCCTTGTCCCGCCGCTTGATGGGTGCCGTCGGGGCCTTTCCGGTGCCCGTCGAGCTTGCAACCGGCGCCTCGGGCTCGTGAATGACCACCGCCTTGGCGGCGGGCGTCGGCACCTGGATCGGCTGCTTGCACTTGGGGCACGGGCCCTTCCGGCCGGCGAACTGGTCGCTGACGGTGAACCGCGCCTTGCAGGCTGGGCAAACGACGGGGATGGGCATCGCGGCGGAACTCGGGCGACGGCGTGGAAGCGCTGGGTTGGGGCCGTGTCAGCGGGCAGTGTCAGACCGGGCCGTGCCGCCGTCAAGGGAGCCCGAGTCGGGTAGACTGGCAGTCGTGGGACGGGCGGCGGTTTTGGTTCGGTTGGAGCAGTGGGATCCGGAAGCGAGCGAATGAGTGCCGACGAGGAAAAGACGCGGGTGCTGCAGCGGCGGACCGTCAGGGAGACGCCCCCGGAGGTGCCTGGTGACAAGGTTGTGTTCTACTGCCCGCAAGGCCACCGGATCGTCGTGGATGCGGCGTATGCCGGCAAACAAGGCAAGTGCAGCAAGTGCGGAATCGACGTCAGGATTCCGCCGCGGAGCGAGGAGCGGGCACCCGGGCCGCCGCCCCCGCCGGGACCCGCCCCAGGGCCGAGCATTCCCGACCTGCCGTTCCAGTCGTCCCCCGAGCCGGTCGTCGAATCCTCGGCCGAGCCCGCCGCAGGTGACGCCCCGGCGGTCGAGACGTGGGACTTTGTCGACACTCCGCGGTCCGATCCACCGGCGGTCGCCGGCTTCGAGTCCGAAGCCTGGCCGTCGTCCGATGCCGAGGGCGGACTCTCGGCCGAAGGGGGCAACCCGACCGCGGTGCTCGTGGGCCGGCTTTGGGCCGAGCGGCAGCACGGGGGCGTCATCGAACTCCACCTCGCCGGCGGCAGCGTGATCCTGCCGGAGTGGTACGACACGAACTGGTCGAGGGGCACCCACGGCCTGTTCGCGAGTCAGGCGGCCGACGGCTCGGTGACCCTGACGGCCGTCGCCTGGGAGACGGTGCAGAAGATCGTCGTACGGCAACTCACCGAGGTGCCCAACGACATGTTCACCTGACGGTCGTGATCGGCCCGGCGTTCACGTCGGGCTTCACTCGTCCTAGTGGAGGTCGCCCTCGGTGATCATCGTGAAGC
>JBJTPO010000424.1:0-4420 GCA_046075145.1 Planctomycetota bacterium | reverse complement strand
CTGCTCGAGGGGCTCGACTTCGTGGTGAGCACCGGGAGTTACAACCCAGTGACGGGCCTGTGGACGGCCGATCCGGGCGACTCGTTCGCGACCGGTGAGACGGTGATCTTCACGTTGACGGGCACGGTGCCGGCGGGGTCGACGGGGCTCTTGGTGAACACGGTGACGGGCCTGCCTCCGGATGGCGTGATCGATCCGGATCTGAGCAACAACACCTCGACGGTGTCCGATGAGATCACCGGCGTGATCGATCTGACCGCGACGAAGACCGGTGACGAACTCTACAAGGGGGGAGGGTTCCTGAACTTCACCGTCGTGGTGACGAACCTGGGCCCGAGCTTCGCTTCGGGAGTGCGGGTGACCGACGCGTTGCCGGCCGGGGTCGTTAACTGGAGTTGGACGGTCTCCTACACCGGTGCGGGATCCGGCACGGCCGACGGCAGCCCTGACTCGGTGATCGACAGCACGTCCGGGATCGACAAGCTCATGAACCTGTCTGTACTGGGCACCGCGACTTTCACCATCACGGCCCTGACCGACGCCGCTTTTCAGAGCAAAATCACCAACACCGTCGTCGCCACCATCGGCCAGGAGTCGGCGACCGACAGTTGGTCGAGTGACTACGATGGGCCGATCAATCCGACCGCCGATGTGGGCGCGCTCGTCGTCAGCAACGATGACCTCTGCTTCGGGCTGCCGCTGGTGCGGGTGCTCGATCCCGACACCGGTGCCACGCTTTCGCAGTTTCTCGCCTACGAGGCGCGGTTTCGCGGGAGCGTGCGGGTGGCGACCGGAGATCTGACCGGCGATGGCGTGGACGAAATCGTGGTGGCTCCCGGTCCGGGGCGGCCCGGGCAGATCCGGGTGTTCACGGCGGACGGGGTCGAACTGCCTGCCTACCGCACGTTCGCCTTCGGGCCCGCCTACCGGGGCGGGGTCGGCGTCGCGGTCGGCAACATCGACGGCGTCGGCGGCAACGAGATCATCGCCTCGCGATCGAGCGGGCTCTCCCGCGTGAACGTGTTCGGCGTCGATCCGGATCCGCTCGCCGCCGATCCCGTGACCAACGTACCGATCCGCACGTTCATCGGCATCCCGGGTGCCTATCGCAACGGCGCCGTGGTCACCGCCGGCGACTACGGAACCTTCACCAACGGGATGATGCTCACCACCGTGGCCGACGGCATCGATGAGATCGCCGTGGGCAGCAACGCCGGCATTCGGGCGCAGGTCCGCGTCTTCGACGCGTCGCTGACGCCGCGTCAGGTGGGCAGCTTCGTCGCGATCCGGCCCGGCTTCCGCGGCGGTGTCACCCTGTCGACGGCCCGCTGGAATCTGGACACGGCTGACGACATCATCGTCGGAGCGGGCGTCGGTGGTCGGTCGATCGTCGAGATCTACGGCGGAACACCGCTCTCGCAGTTCGCCCGGTTGGCGGTCTTCTCGTCGTTCGGCCGCCCGAACGCGGCGGTCAACGCGGCGGCCCTCGACATCACAGGCGACGGTGTGGCCGACAGCCTGTTCGGCGTGCAAGGCCGCGGCGGCAGCGGTGGAACCCGGGGCGTGAGGCGGTTCGATCGGATCTCGACCGCCACCTCGACGCTCCCGAGTTCCACCGTGCTGGTGCCGCCACTGCGGATCGCCCCGATCACGTTGCGGATCCTCGGCGGCTGACCGGCTACCAGCGGGCCTCCAGGCCGAGATTGGCACCGTGATAGAAGATGCCGCTCGAGTTCACGAGGTTCGTGCCTGACCCGGCATTGGTGCTGAAATCGAACTGATCCGGGGCCAGCGCCAGGCCTTCGAGCCAGAGCAGGCTGTAGCCCGCTCGGATGCCCCAGACCTGGTTGATCCGGTAGACGGCCGACGCCGTCATGTCGCCCACGAATCCAACCTCGCCGCCCGAGCGGGAGACGGCCCCCCGCTCCAGGACGCCCGCGTACGTGAACAGCGGATCCTGGATCTGCTCCTGGGCAACGCCCATCAGCGCCCCCTTCGCCCAGCCCTCGACCGCCCATCGCTCCCAGGCGCGGCGGCCGCGGACGCCGAGCTGGCCGCCGAACATGTTGTTGCGGGTGCGGGCCCGGTAGGGAATCGCCAGAAAGTTGCCGTCCATTCGGCAGCACTCGGTCGTGAGCGAGGCGTCCTCCTCCACCCCCACGTACCGAAACCCGGCCAGCCAGTCGACCGTCGCCCAGCCGGCGGGGGTGCGGATCCAGTCGCTGTCGGTGGCGAAGAGGTTCACCTCGGCGCTATTGAGCAGCGAGCTGTACTTGGCGGTTACGAGTTCGCCATCCTCCGTCAGGTTGCCGCCGAGCGGGTCGGGCAGTTGGATGTAGTTCGGTGGAATGGTGCCCTGGACGTTGGTGGCCGTCTGGCCATAGACGCCGAAGTAGCCCACTTCCCAGCCGCCGTCCTCCGGTGACCGCTGGCCGTAGAACGTCCGCACGCCGGCAGCGACGGGGAACTGCAGATCGTTGGTCTGGAGCACGGTCGCCCCGTCGCCGACGGTCACGGCCAGCGGCCGGTTGAAGGCCTGGTTGTCCCGCTGCCAAAACAGGGCGTCAGCCAGGGCGTACGAGGTCCAGAGCGGCTCCGCCGGTCCGATGCCCCGAAACGCCCCGGCCGTCGCCGAGGGGATCTCCATCGCCGGCTCCATCTCGGGAGGAAGCGGCACGTCCTGCGAGAGGGCCTCACTGCCGCCGATCACGGCCAGCATCGCCGCGACGGCGAGGCCCGCGCCTCGCCTCCGCGTCGCCCGCCACCACAGGGTCGCCACCAGCAACCCGCACGCCGTCGCTATCATGGGAATCATCTCCTGAGTTGTCCTGAGTTGAAAGTCGTCGCGAAGGAATGGTGACCCCTGCCGCACCGGCCGGAATCCACGCCCCCCACCCCCAGGAAAGCAAACCACCCTAAGGTGGGGTGCTGCCTGCCGTTGGTTTTTCGGCCGGCCCCGAGCGGCGGTTGAGCCTGCCCCCGAGCGGTCGCTTTCCGCCGCCTGGGCGGGATGATTCAATCGGGCGGGGCGTGCGGCCGGCCGCCTCCGCCCAGCTTCTCCAACTTCCGCGTTCGAGCCCCCGCGTCTCCCGATGCCCACCCGCTACGACTACGACCTGATCGTGATCGGGGCCGGTCATGCCGGCGTCGAGGCGGCCTGCGCGGGGGCGAGGCTCGGGGCCCGCACGGCCTTGCTCACCACCAACTGCGACACGGTGGGCCAGATGAGCTGCAACCCGGCGATCGGCGGGGTAGGCAAGGCGCAGCTCGTCCGCGAGGTCGATGCGCTCGGCGGCATCATGGGGCGGGCGATCGACGCGACCGGCATCCAGTTTCGGGTGCTCAACCGGTCCAAGGGGCCGGCGATGCACGGGCCGCGGGCCCAGGCCGACAAGAAGCTCTACCAGATGGAGGTCAAGCGGCTTGTCGAGGAGACGCCGGACCTCGATCTCCGGCAGGAGACGGTGGAGGAGTTGATCGTCGAGCCAGTGGCCGCGGGGCACGGGGCCGCGCCGTGGCGGATCACTGGCGTGCGGGTCCGCGGCGATGCCGAGTATCGCGCGGCGGCGGTCGTGCTCACCACCGGCACCTTCCTCCAGGCCGTGATGCACACGGGCGAAGCCCAGGTCTCTGGCGGCCGGGCAGGCGAGGGCACGACCTCGGGCGTGAGCCGGTCGCTCGCCGCCTGCGGCCTCGTGGTCGAGCGGTTCAAGACCGGCACACCCTGCCGGCTCTCGGCCCACGGCATCGACTTCAAGAGCCTGGAGGTGCAGCCGGGCGACCCGGAGCCGCAGCCGTTCTCGTTTCTCACCGATGCGATCCTACAGGAGCAGCTCGTCTGCTGGATCACGCGCACCACGCCCGCCATCCACGATCTGATCCGGGCCAACCTGCACCGGGCCCCGATGTTCACCGGGCAAATCGGTTCCCGCGGCCCGCGCTACTGCCCGAGCATCGAGGACAAGGTGGTGCGGTTCGCCGATCGCGAGAGCCATCAGCTGTTTCTCGAGCCCGAGGGCCGCCATACCCGCGAACTCTACGTGAACGGCATCTCGACGAGCCTGCCCCGCGACGTGCAGGACGAGATCATCCGCCTCGTGCCGGGGCTCGAGCGGGCCCGGATCATGCGGTACGGCTACGCCGTCGAATACGACTACTGCCCGCCCGACCAACTTCGGGCGACGCTCGAAAGCAAGCAGGTGGCGGGCCTGTTTCTCGCCGGACAGGTCAACGGCACGACGGGCTACGAGGAGGCGGCGGCGCAGGGGCTCGTGGCCGGTGCCAACGCAGCGCTCGCGCTCGTCGGCCGTGACGGGCTCATGCTCGACCGCGACGAGGCCTACATCGGCGTCTTGATCGACGACCTCGTCACCCGCGGCGTGGACGAACCCTACCGGATGTTCACGAGCCGTGCCGAGCA
>JBJTPO010000423.1:0-3447 GCA_046075145.1 Planctomycetota bacterium | reverse complement strand
CGACCGACGATGAGCAAAAAACGTGCGCTGCATGCCATGGCCTCCTGCCTTGTGACGGGCTCGTCCTTGAGCACCGCTGTGTGGCGATTCTCGACCGGGGCGTTGACCGGTCAATCCCAAACCGTCAGCCGTGCCCCGCGGCACCGTCTCGGCTGCCCCGACGGCCTTCGCCTGAGTCCGCAGTCAGCCCGTCTTGCCTCGTTGCGGGCGGCGGGGATACCGTCAAGGCGCCATGACAGCGTCGCCTCCCACCGCCGTCCGCACTCCTGCCCGCGTGCTCTGGGTGGGTGCGAGCGTGGCCGCCGATCTGCGGCTGGCACGGGAATGGGTCGGTCGCATGGCCGAGGTCCACGCCGTTTCCTCGCCGGCCGCCGCGGTGGCCGCGCCGCCGGAGCCGTTCGTGGATCGTTCACCAGCCGTCATCCTCGTGGCCGTCGCCGCCCCCGGCACCTGGTCGCTCGCCGACCTCGTGCCGCTGGCGATTCGCTGGCCACTGGCGCCGCTGGTGGCGGTGGGCGGGGCCCTTGCCGACGGCCGCCGTCGCAGCGGGCCGCCGCTGCCCGGCATCGAGGAGGTGCCCTGGCACGACCTTCCGGGGCGGCTGGCCGCATGGTTCGCCGATCGCGACGCCGGCCGGGCCGGCACGCTGGGCATTCCCGCCACCGCGAGGCGGGAGGATCGCTTCCTGGATCGCTTCCTGGATCGCTTGGTGGAAGCGGGTCGCAGCCCGGTCGATTCGCATGGGCCCGTGGTCTCGCTGGCCGCAGCCAACGGAGGCGACCTTGACGGGCTCGTGGACCTGACGCGGGCCGCGGGCGCGGTTGTCGGCCGCCGCAACCGCGGCCGGCCGCCGCTGGACGAGCCGGCGCCGGTGCTGGTCTGGGACGTGGGCCGGCTCGAGGCGGAGCATCTGGCCTGGCTGCGGATGCTCGCGGCCAATCGGCCCGGGCTGCGGATCATTCTGCTCGAGTCGTTTCCGCGGCCCGACACCACGGCCGCCGCGGTCCAGGCCGGGGCGGCCGCCGTGCTCGGCCGGCCGGCATCGGCCGAGGCTTTGGCGGGCACGTTGCTCTGGTTGGCCGCCCCGACTGGGCTTTCGGCGGGGCCGGCCGCCGGCTAGCATCCCCCCCCCGAGCTGGATTGAGGCGGCATCCGTCCCGTCCGACACCCGGTACGGGACGGAGCGTCGAGTGAGCCGCTGCCTGTCGTTCGTCGTGCCGGTGGTCTTCGCGGCGGCTGGCTGCGCGCATCTGGCGACCACGGCCACCTGGGATGGCGGCCTGCCGCGGACCGTGCTGGGCCAGGACGGCTGGTCCAAGGCCGCCGGCCTGCCGAGCCGCACGGAGCTTCAGGCCGGTCAGCTCGTGATCCATGCCGACTTCCCGCTCGCCGGGCAGCACCGGCTGGTGCGGGAGCTCGAGGGCATGCGGGCGGAGGTGAGCCAGCGACTCGCGCTCCCGATCTCCGATGAACCGGTGCACCTCTATCTGTTCGAGAACCCGGAGCAGTACGAGGCCTTCGTCGCGGCTCGCTTCCCGAGCTTCCCGGCCCGGCGGGCATTTTTTGTCGAGACCGACACCACGCTCTCGGTGTTCGCGGCGTGGCAGGATCGGGTGGCCGAAGATCTGCGGCACGAGACGACCCACGGCTATGTCCATGCGGTCGTGCCCGCGGTGCCGCTCTGGCTCGACGAGGGGATCGCCGAATACTTCGAGCTGCCGCTGAGCGTGCAGGGGCGGCATGAGCCGCACCTGGCGCACCTTTCGGGCCGGCTGATCGAGGGCACCTGGCGGCCCGATCTCGACCGGATGGAGGCGCTCACGGCGGCCGGCGAGATGTCGCAGGACCACTACGCCGAGGCATGGTGCTGGGTTCACTGGCTGCTCGCCACCCGGGAGCGGCGGACGATTCTCCAAGACTACCTGGCCGACCTGCGGCGGGATCCGGCCACGCCGCCCCTCTCGGTGCGGCTGCGGCGGGCGGGCCTCGGCGATGTCACGGCCGCCGTTCGGAGCCACGTCGAGTCGTTGACGCCGCGGACCGCGGGCTGATCTGGGTAGCCCCATGGCAGCGCGACGGGCCGCCGCTCAGCGGCGGAAGACGGTGCCGTGGTCGGTGGCCTGGAAGCCAAGCTTGGTGAAGAGCTGCACCGCGGCGGGGTTGTCTTCGGCGACGTGGGTCTCGGCGACCGTGGTGCCCTCGGCGGCGAGGTCGTGGAGCGCCTCGGCCACGAGGTAGCTGGCGAGACCCTGCCGCCGGCGGTCACCCTCGATGTCGATCCGCAGCAGGCCGGCCATCGCCAGGCCCCATGAACCCGCCAGCGGCTGGACGTCCCAGAACGTGCCGCTGCCGAGCAGCGCCTCCACGTCGCCCCGCAACTCGTAGCGGCGCAGGGCGATCCCGGTGGTGGTGGCGGCTTCCCACCAGGTGCGACGCGGCGGCTCGTCGATCACCCGCAGCGTGGTCGCCCGGCGGATGGCCAACTGGAGGCGATTGACGGGGGGCCGGAAGCCGGCGAGCGGCCGCCGGAGAACCGCGATCCGCGCGGCTTCCGCGTAGCCGGCGCGGCGGAAGACGGCCTGCATGGCGGGCGACGAATCGAGGATGCCCGGCAGATCGCTGCCGCCGTAGAGCCCAAGGTAGTAGCCACCCAGGTCGGGCGTGCCGCCTCCGAGGATCGCGACGGCCCCTCGCGCCCGGAGATACGCCTCGCTGCGGGACAGGAGTTCATCCTCGATCTCGCAGCGCCGCTCGTGCGGCGGCACGACGACCAGCAGCGTGGTGCCGATGGCGGTGTCGAGAGCGGCGCGGTCGGCATCGGGTCCGAAGCCGGCGTGGGCGAAGCCGACGATTCGCTCGCCGTCGCGGGCCACCACGAGCCCGTGGCGATCGAAGTAGGGCTTGGAGAAGACGGCGGCCTCGAGCGCCGCCGAGGTCATCGGCTGGAGCGCCGCCGGCCCGAGGTCGGCCCCGCGCCAGGCGTCGGCGATCCGGGGTGGGTCGTCGTTGCGAAAGCAGTCGAAGCTGATCATGGATCGCCTCGCGTGTCGGCCACACCGGGGGCCGAGGCCGGGGTCGTTGCCGCGCCGTCGCTGCGGAGACGCACCTCCACCAGTCCGTCTCGCACGCGGACCTCATGCAGCGGCTGCCGCACGGTGGGGGAGATCTGGTGGCGGCCCGTGACCACGTCGAACTGCCAGCCGTGCCAGGGGCAGGTGAGGATGGTGCCGCAGAGGCGGCCGGCGCCCAGCGGCCCGCCCTGGTGCGGGCAAAGGCCGTCAAGGGCGTGCAGCGTGCCCTCGACGTTCGCCAGGGCCACGATCCGGTCTCCGGCGACCCGCTCGATGCTCGCTCCCGGCGGGCACTCCTCGATCCGGGCGATCGCGATCCAGTCGGCCATGCGAGCGAGGACGGTCGGCGGGGATGCCGCCACGACCCTCACGCGGC
>JBJTPO010000422.1:0-6409 GCA_046075145.1 Planctomycetota bacterium | reverse complement strand
CCCGAGATCGGGAAGCACCGCGAGCGACTCATCGAGCGACGCGGCCAGGCAGGTGAGTTCGATGGACAACCTGTCACCGCCGGCCAGCAACTCCGCCTCGGTCAGCAGCCGGCGGGCCTCCCGCAGGTTGTCGCGGTCGCGGGCCTCGGCGGCCAGGAGCACGGTCGAAAGGTAGAGCTGCTGCCGCGCCTCCCGGGTGCGGGCCTCCGCCTCGCCACGCCGCAGTTCGGCCAGCGACCGCGCCTGGTCGGCCGCGTCCCGCTGCCGCTCGGCCCGCAGCCAGAACAAGGTGATACCGACGACGGTCACGACGAGCGCCGCGACCACGGCCGCCGCGGCCAGCGCAGCGGCGCGATGGCGCCGGGCGAGCCGGACGAGCGATTCGCCCAGGGGAAGCGGTCGTGCGGCCACCGGGTCGCCCGCGAGCCAGCGGTGCAGATCGGCTTCCAGATCGCCGGCCGAGCCGTAGCGGTCGCCCGGCACCGGCTCCAGGCAGGTCGCGATCACCGCGGCCAGCGCGGCCGCATCACCGACAGCGAGTCCGGTCCGGCGAAGCCGCTGGGTCAAGGGGCCGGTGGCCAGCCCGCTGGCGGCAGCCAGCACGCAGGCCGCCTCGATCATCGACCGGCCGCGGAGCTCATAGGGGAGGCAGCCGAGCAGCAACTCGTGGAGCACGAGCCCGAGGGCGTAGACATCGCTGCGGGCATCGACCTCGGCGGCATCGATCCCGAGTTGCTCGGGACTCATGTAGCGGATCGTGCCGATGAGCTCGCCCTGCTGAGCCGCGGACGTGAGCCGCTCGCCGCCGGGTTCGAGTGAGCGGGCCACCCCGAAGTCGATCACCTTGGGATCGCCCGCGGCGGCGACGAGGATGTTGCCCGGCTTGAGGTCGCGGTGCACGATCCCACCGCGGTGCGCGTGGGCGACGCCCGCGCAGACCCGCGCGAAGAGGGCGACCCGGTCGCGGGCCGTCAGTCTGCGGTCCCGGGCATGGGCCGTGATCGTCGTGGCGTCGGCCACCAGTTCCATCAGCATGAAGGGCCAGTCGGCGCCGACCGCGGCGTGCGTTCCCGCGGCGTACACCTGGGCGATCGCCGGATGTCGCAGCCGGCCGAGCAGGTCGGCCTCGTGGGAGAAGCGGCGGGCGAGTTCCGGCGAGGCGATGCCTTCCTTCAGCACCTTGAGCGCCACCACCCGGTCAGGCGAGCGTTGCCGTGCCTCGTACACCCGCCCCATGCCGCCTTCGGCGATCAGGCTGAGGATCGTGGCACCGCCGATACTCGTTCCAGGCGGGAAGGCCCGTGACGTGGGCCAAGCCTGCTCCGGGGGAGCGAAGCCGAAATCATCTTCAACGCCCGTGAGCAGCGGCGCGTCATCACCGGCCGCCGTCCCATTCGACCGATCGGGCTCAGCCGGATCCGCTCCCGTGTGCATGAGGCCGTTATACCCCACGCAGGAGCCCCGCCCGACGGCGGGGCGCTTCCCTTCATCCGAGGCCGAGGTCACGAACCCCGGTTGCCCCGGCAGACCCTGCAGCGGTGATCGCTCTCCCGACCATGCTGCTGCCGGATCCCAACCGCGTCAGGCTGCCCACGGCCCGCTGCAAAAGCGCGTCGCGAGCCGCGATGATCCGCCGGACCTCCGCGGCCGTGGAGCGGCTGTTGGAGGCCTGACCGCGGCGGCACTGCCGCAGCCGCAGTTGGGCCGCGAGGATGACCCGCACCGGATCCGCCTCGTCTGGTTCGAGCCCCAGAATCTCCGCATCGGAGACGTGGCGATAGGAGGCAGCATGTGAACTCAGCATCGGGACTTCTCCCTGCGGGTTTGCGGACGGACACGCGAGGCTTCGTGAGGCTTCCAAGGCCCCATCTGGCCGGGATCGGTCGCCCCGTGAAGGGTTCCGGTCAGGGCGACCGGCCTGCGCATGGCGCCTACTCAGGAAGGCGAGAATGGAGGCGGACGAGGGCAAAATTTTCGGTACCATGGCTTTTTTTCGCTGGTTTTGCGTTGTCGCCCCGCACCCCACTCATGCCAATCGAACCTGACGACACCTCCGCCCCCGAAAGCGCCGCCTGCCTCGGGCGGCTGGCGGCCGGGGAACTGGTGGCCCGAGACCGGATCATCGAGATCTGCAGCGACCGGCTGCGGCTGCTCGCCCGGCGGATGCTGGCGCGGTTTCCCCAGGTGAGGCGGTGGGACGACACCGACGACGTGTTCCAAAACGCCGCGATGCGGCTCCACCGTGCTCTCGGCCAGACGCTTCCAGAGACGCCGCGGGCCATCATGGCCCTGGCCGCGACCCAGATTCACCGCGAACTGATCGACCTGGCCCGGCGGCACGGGGGGCCGATGTCGTTCGCCGCCAACCACGCCACCAGCGTGCCGAGGGCCGCCGCCACCTCCGAGCCGGGATCGGACCCGCCGATGGGCGTGGAGGCGGCCGCGGCGGCCGACGAGTCGCTGGACCGCTGGACCCAGTTTCACGACGCGATCGCGGCCCTGCCCGGCGAACTTCGCGAGGTGTTCCAACTCGTGTGGTACCTCGGGGCCGATCAGCAGTCGATCGCGCGCCTGCTCGGCTGCTCCGAGCGGACCGTGAAGTCCCGCTGGCGCGAAGCCAGGGAAGCGGTGCGGGCGGCGCTCGACGGAAAGCCGCCGGCCTGACGGCTGGTACGCGGGGCGGCATCCTCGTCGGGGCTGCGGCCCGGTCAGTCCCGATCCGGCGTCTCGTCGACGGCTGCCAGGTGCCGCAGCAGGGCCAGAGCCTCGTCGAGCGACGGAGCGGCCAGGCCACGCTGCCGCCCGCGGCGGTCGGCCTCGGCCAAGAGCAGGACGTCGAGGAAGTCGGGATGGGCCTCGAGCCGCTTCCGCGCCCGATGGCCGAGCGTCCCGGCCGCGTAGGCCCGCGCCGCCGGTAGCGACTCGACCAGCCAGCGGCTGCGGGGCGTGATCAGGTCGCCGACGGCCGCGAGCGTGGCGGCCACCGGATCGCGGCGATCGATCGCCAGCCCAACGTCATGGACGAGCGCCGCGGTCAGCAGCTCCTCGTCGAACGGTCGCTCCGCGAGCACCAGCGCGAAGACCTGCAGCGAATGCTCGAGCGCGTCGCCCTCGGGATGCCGGGCCGGATCCTGGCGGACCGTGGCGAGCACGGCCACGCAAGCCGCCAGCGCGTCGAAACGGTCGCCGAGCAGATGGGCGAGCGAACCCGTCGCGTCGATCCGGCGGTGCACCTCCTCGCGAACTTCTTCCTGCGCCGGCAGCTGATCGTCCGGCACCCAGTCGCGGGCCACCCGCCGGGCCGCCCGGAACACGGCCCGCCGCGCGTCGCTGCCGCGGGCCACGCCGCCGGCCGCCTCGCCCGTGATGCGCCGGCGGAGGCGGGCGGCGGTCGCATCATCAACGCCGTCGGGTCGCTCCGCGCCGGACTCGCCCGCTGGCGGTCTCATGGCTGCTGCGGGGCCGAAGCATCACCCGGGGCAGCGGGCCGCCAGCGGATCTTTCGCAGCTCCGCGGTGGTCGCGTAGGTGGCGATGCCCAGGGGCTGCGAGGGCACGACTTCCGCTCGGACGGAGATCTCATGTCCGGCCAGTGGCTGATCGATGATCCGCTCGTCGTCGAGCAGGCAGATGATCCGGTCGGGGGTGACTCGCACGCGAATGTCGTACCACCGCTCGGCCTCGAATGAGACCACTTTGGTCGTGGCGTTGTGGGCGGCGTCCTCGCCGTCGATGCTCGACAGGCCCACGACGCCGCCGCCCCAGCCTCCCACGATCAGGCTGCAGTGCGATTCGCCGACGGGAAAGGTGAGGCCGCAGAAGAAGTCGCTGCCATCGACACGGCGGGCCTCCAGGGCGAGTTCGAAGTTCTGCCTGGGAAAGTCACCCTTCCAGGTCACGCCGCTCAAGTCGGCACCCATCGCGATCCGAAGCACGCCGTCGGCGGCGGTCACCTCCCCCTCGCCGCCGAACGGGGTCGGCTTCCACTGACCGAGGTCAGCGGCTTCGAGCAAGGGCTGCCAGTCGGCGGCCGGCTCGGCGGCGGCTGCCCCAGCAGGAAGCGTGGCCCACAGGAGAACTGCGAGCCCGAGGGCGAACAGGCTGGGAAGACGAGCGAGGCGGTCCGGAGCGAACGATGGCATGAGGGGCAACTCGGTGGGGAAGGAACGGAGGACTCTCACGGGCCGGGATGAAGCTCGAGGTTGAGTTCGAGGGCGATCTCCTCGGCGCGGTTGGCATACTTCGATTCGGGCGCGAGCTGCCGCACCATGCCGACCATCTGGGCCAGTTGGTGCTTCACCTGGGGCGGGATCTTGTTGGCGGCAGCCAGACTGGCCACCTTCGGCGCGGGCTGTCGACCGTACCCTCCGCCGCTGGGCGCCGACGCCTGGGCAATCGCCTGTGCCCGGAGTGTCTCGAGTTGGCCGGCGATCTGGGCCGCCTGCAGGCCGGCGGTGAACTGTTTGTCCCGCTTCCACTCCCGCTGCATTTCCAATGCGCGGTTGCCCGCCTCGTTGCCCCGGAAGGCGGTCGCGAGTCGTTGCAGCAGCGAGGCCGCCCCGTAGGCGTCGACGGCCTTGAGTTCCTCGGCCTTGGCGATCGTGGCCGCGGCGTGCTTCTCGAGGCACTCGAGCACGAACGTCGCCTCCTCCGCCGTGGGCTCGTCGGTCGAAGCCGCCGACTCGGTCGCCTTGCGAAGCACGATGCCGAACATCGCCTCGTCCCGCAGCATCTTTTCGAGTGCTGGCAGGTGCTCGAGATGACGCCCGGCGAGCACCAGGGGGGGTGCGGCCCGAACCGCGGCCACGGCCTTCGCGGCGACGTCCTGCAGGGAGCCGCGGGCGATGCACGCACCCGTGTGATCGAACACGAGGGCGTGGGGGATCGGCGGCCGGTCGAGCCCCTTGACCGAGGCGGCGACCACCGTGGGAAAGGTGCCACCAGCCTTCTCGACCGCTTGTCGCGCATCGACCGGGCCACCCGGCTTCACATGCGCGCCGACCACGAGCAGGCCCGCCGGCCCCTGGGCGCGGTGCAGCTGCTCGAGCAGGGGCAGGCTCGCGCGGCAGTCCTTGCACTCGTGGTTCCAAAACTCGAGGACCACGACGCGGTGCTTGAGCGAATCGGCGGTGAGCGTCTCGCCGGTGACGCGGTCCCCGATCGTGATGTCGGCCACCGTGAAGGTGAGGGGCGGCGCAGCGGCGGCTCCGGCGGCGACGGAGAGCAGTCGGGCCGTCAGCACGGTGACGAGGCCGGCCCGAACGATGCGGCCGCGGGGGGCGGTGGCGACCATGCGTACTGCGGCGGGGCCGCGGCCCGTGGGGAGTGGTCGTTCATTCGTCGGTGTCGGCCGACGGCAAAAAGTCCGTGGACCCCTCATCCTACCGCCATTGGTCACCAGCTCGCCAGAGGCGCGACGACCCGCAGCTCACGGGGGCTTGACAAAAAAGTGAACAGATGTTCACATTTCAGTCGTGGTGCCTGGTTGTCGCGGCTGAGCCGCTGCCGGGCTGCCCGCCTTGGAGGCTTATCACCATGCTCGCTCGCCTGCAGACGTACTCTTTGTTCGGCATCGACGCGATTCCCGTCGATGTCGAGGTCGATGTGTCGGCTGGCGCTCTGCCGGCCACGGTGCTCGTCGGGATGCCCGACACCGCCATTCGCGAGAGCACCCACCGCGTCGCCCGGGCGATGGTCAACTCGGGCTTCAACCGGCCCAACGACCGGATCGTCGTCAATCTCGCCCCGGCCGAGCTCCCCAAGCAGGCGGCCACGTTCGATCTCCCGATCACGCTGGGCATCCTCGCCGGCAGTGGCCAGTTCTCCAGTGAGCGGCTGCTCGACTACGCCGTCGTAGGTGAACTGTCGCTCGAGGGCTTCACTCGGCCCGCTCGCGGCGCCCTCTCGATCGCGATGGCGGCGGCCCGCCAGGCACGGCAGGCCGCGTCGTCGGAGCGGCCGCTCAAGGGCGTGGTCGTGCCGGCGGCGAGTGCCACGGAGGCGGCCGTCGTCGAGGACATCGAGGTCATTCCCGTGGCCTCGCTGACGGAGGCCGTACGGTTCTTTGCCGGCGACCTCCACATCCCTCCCGCCCCGCCGCGGGTCACCGAGTGGTTCGATCGGTTCGCCACCTACGATGTCGACTTTGCGGACGTCCGCGGCCAGGAGGCGGCGAAACGCGCCCTGTGCGTCGCGGCCGCCGGCGGACACAACTGCATGATGGTCGGCCCGCCTGGGGGCGGAAAGACGATGCTGGCGAAGCGCGTGCCGACGATCCTTCCCCAGCTCTCGGCCGCCGAGTCGATCGAGACGACCCGCATCTACAGTGCCCTCGGCCTCATGCAGCCGGGTCAGCCACTCCTGGCCACGCGGCCCTTCCGCGCCCCACACCACACGATCTCCGAGGCCGG
>JBJTPO010000421.1:0-3412 GCA_046075145.1 Planctomycetota bacterium | reverse complement strand
ACAAACAAGTTATATGTAATATGCTTATTAGTTCCTACATTGACAAAACTATGGTTCGGCATTCGAGCAGAGGACTTGCGGCAACTTTACAACATAGTGCAAAATAAGGGTGGCGCCCACGAACGACAACAGCGACAACAGGACCGACGCATGGCTGGAACCTCGGGAGCGGGTGGTTTCTGCTGACCCCGGAGGCGAGGCGCGGACCACCCGCAACGCGTTCAGGGAGCGAATCGCGTGCCAAATAACGAACGACCGGGGACGAGGCCCTGGTGGACTCGGCGCCGTGAAAGCGTGCCGTGCGTGCGGGTTCTCGGGCCGGGCGCAAACCGTGTCAGCCAGCAACCATGACGGGCGCGCTGCCTCCGGCCGTGGCCGGTGATGGGGCGCGTGCTCCCGCCCGAGCGGATCAGCCGCGGAACCGGGCCGGATCGATGCCGAGTTTCCGCATTCGGGCCCGGAGCGTGTGCGGGTTGATTTCGAGCAGGTCGGCCGTGCCACCCTTGCCCTCGATGCGGCCGCGGGTCGCCGTGAGCGCCCGCTCGATGTGCTGCCGCATGGCGTCCGCCAGGGGCAGGATGTCGGCGGCCGTCGGTTCCACGTTGCTCAGCGGCACGGTCTCGGGGATCACCTCGTAGAGCGTCACGTCGGGGGGTGACGTCGGCGGCTGCTGCCGCCGACCCAGGCCCAGGGCGGTCGACATGTCGAGGAAGCGGCCACCGCCCAGGATCGCCGCACGGTCGATGACGGCGCCGAGCTCGCGGATGTTTCCCGGCCAGTGATAGCCGGCGAGGAGGTCGAGGTCGGCCGCCGTCGGCTGGACGGGCGGCAGACCGAAGCGGGCTGCCGCCCGGCGGACGAAGTGGTGCGCCAGGGCGGGAATGTCGTCCATGCGCTCGCGGAGCGTGGGCAGCACGATCGGGAAGATGTTGATCCGATACCAGAGGTCTTCCCGAAAGGACTTCTCTGCGACCATGGCGGCGAGGTCGCGATGCGTGGCCGCCACGATCCGCACGTCGACATGGACCGGCGACTTGCCTCCCACCCGCTCGATCTGATGATCCTGCAGCACCCGCAGGAGGCGGACCTGGGCGGGCAGCGGCAGTGCGCCGATCTCGTCGAGAAACAACGTGCCCCGGTCGGCCCGCTCGAACCAGCCATGGTGCTGCTCCGACGCACCGGTGAAGGCCCCCTTCTCGTGGCCGAAGAGTTGCGAATCGACGAGCTCCGGCGGGATCGCCCCGCAGTTCACGCGGATGAACGGCCCGTCGTGGCGCTTCGACCGCAGGTGAATGGCGCGGGAGACGACCTCCTTGCCGGTGCCCGTCTCCCCAAGGATCAGTACCGGGACGTCTGATTTGGCCACCAGCGTCACTCGCTCCATGACGTCGCGCAGGCCTGTCTGCGCGCCGACGAGCTCCTCGTTCACGTCCTGCCGCCCGAGTCGCTTCAGCAGGCTCTGCCGGTCGGCCTCGGCCGCTTCGCACAGCGACCGCAGCTCGTGCAGGCGGTTGTCGTTCTCGAACGCCACGGTGAGGGGCTCGAGGAACTGGCGGACCATGTCCCGGTGGGTCGCGGTGAACGTCCCCCCCTGCTCCGCCACGACGACGACGACTCCGACGGGCTTGCCGTCGCTGACCAGTGGCCCGACGAGCATGCTGCCCTCGATGCCCTCCGGCAGGCACTGACGCAGCCAGTCGTGCTCGTCACCAGGCCTGACCTGCGCGACCTCGCGACGCCGCAGCCACTCCCCCAACTTCGCCTTCGCCGCGGCGGATATCTGCCGTTGTCCCGCCTGCACCGCAGTGGAGCCGCTCGCCAATCCGATCGCGTGCGTCTCGACGGAGTGAAGATCGGGTTCGATCCCCAGCACGACGATCGCTCGCGCCGGCAGGGTCGGCCCGACGATCGCCGCGATGGCCGCCGTCGACGACTGGATGTCGATGTGACGGCAGGCTTCGCGCCAGACCTGGGCGAGGATTTCCATGGGGTTCTCTGGAGGCGCGACGACGATGCCTGGGCCGGGAAGGTGAATCCCAGTGTTCGCAGGCTGTCAAGGGGCTCCGATTTGCCGACAAGCATCCAGAGACGGCCGAGGCGGGGACTTTGCGGATTTTCGAGGCCGAGTTAGAGTGGGGGGACTTTGCGGGCAGCGGCATGCCGTTTCCCCGCAGATTTCTCGATCATTTTTCAGTTTGCGTTGCTGACCGGACCGCTTGGAGGCACGCCTTGGCCGCCCGTTTCGACGGGCGGGAAAGGAGTCGCCAAGTGCCCATCTATCCAGACAACGCCGCCGCGATCGGCCGGACGCCGCTCGTCCGCATCAATCGTCTCGCCAGCGGCCTGGACGTGCGGCTGCTGGCCAAGATCGAGGGCCGAAACCCGGCCTACAGCGTGAAGTGCCGCATCGGCGCGGCGATGATCGAAGACGCCGAGCGGTCGGGCAGGCTCAAGCCGGGCCAACGCGTGCTCGAGCCCACGAGCGGCAACACCGGCATCGCCCTGGCGTTCGTGTGCGCGGCGAAGGGCTACCCGCTCACGCTGTTGATGCCGGAATCGATGTCGATCGAGCGGCGCCAGTTGCTCCAGGGGCTGGGGGCCGATCTCGTGCTCACGCCCGCCACCGAAGGCATGCGGGGCGCCGTCGGCCGAGCCGAGGAAATGGCCAAGGAACTCGGCTGTTTCATGCCCCAGCAGTTCAAGAATCCCGCCAATCCCGCGATCCACTTCACGACCACCGGCCCCGAGATCTGGAACGACACCGAGGGCAAGGTCGATGTGTTCGTGGCGGGCGTCGGCACGGGAGGCACGATCACAGGGGTGTCGCGGTTCTTCAAGGAGGCGCAGGGGCAGAAGCTCCACACGGTCGCCGTCGAGCCGGCCGCCAGCCCGGTGCTCTCCGGCGGCGCTCCCGGGCCGCACAAGATCCAGGGCATCGGCGCCGGGTTCGTTCCCGACGTGCTCGACCGATCGCTGGTGGACGAGGTGCTCCCCGTCACCAACGAGGAGGCGTTCGCGACGGCCCGGCGGCTGGCCCGCGAAGAAGGAATCCTGGCCGGCATCAGCTGCGGCGCGGCCATGCACGCCGCGCTGCGAGTGGCGGCCCGCCCCGAGTCGCGGGGCAGGACGATCGTCGTCATCCTGTCCGACTCGGGCGAGCGTTATCTGTCGACGGGCATCTACGAGGCCTGACCGCTTCCCCATCCCTCGCGCACCACGGCGACACTTTCATGTCCGACAGCCTCCTGCAACGCAGCGTGACCACCGCGGTGGCCCGCAATCTGGCGACGACGACCAAGACGTCGCCGAAGATGTCGTCGATCACGCCGCGCTGGCTCTTGCGTCTCCTCCCCTTCGATGGCATCACAATTCAATGTTGGTTGCGTTATTGTGTCTGTTGTGCAAATGTGTG
>JBJTPO010000420.1:0-2400 GCA_046075145.1 Planctomycetota bacterium | reverse complement strand
GATCATCTTCCGCACCATCACGTCGAAGAACATGATCTCGACCACCGGCACCCGGCTGAGGCCGAGTTCCTTGGCCTTCGGCCCCTCCGAGCGAATCAGCTTCTGCCCCACGATTCCCTTCATGTTGTTGGCGATCGCGCTGCGCAGGGCGCCGTGCATCTCCTCGGGGAACAGGTCGAGGATCCGGCCGATCGTGGTCGAGGCGCTGGCGGCGTGGATCGTGCCGAACACGAGGTGACCGGTCTCGGCGGCGTGGATCGCCGTCATGAAGGTCTCCTCGTCCCGCATCTCGCCGACAAGGATGATGTCGGGATCCTCGCGGACGGCGTGCTTCATCCCGATGGCGAAGTCCTTGACGTCCTGGCCGATCTCTCGCTGGTTGATCAGGCACTTGTCCTCGGTGAACACGAACTCGATCGGATCCTCGAGGGTGAGGATGTGTTTCTTGTAGTTGCGGTTGATGTAGTCGAGCATCGCGGCGATCGTCGTGCTCTTCCCCGAGCCGGTCACGCCCGCCAGCAGGACCAGCCCCTGGTCGAACTGGCAGAGCCGCTCGATCGCCGGCGGCAGGTGGAGCCCCTCGAAGTCCGGGATCGAGTTGTTGACCCGGCGGGCGACCAGGCCGAGCGAGCCCTGCTGGGTGAGCAGGTTCACGCGAAACCGCCAGCGGACGCCGTCGACCGTGGCGACGTGGGCGAAGTCGCAGCCGCCCTCGGCCTCGAGGATCTTCCTCCGCCGCTCGTCGAGCATCGGCAGACAGTACCGCCGCATCTGCTCGTCGTCGATCCGCGGCGCCTTGATCGGCTGCAGCGAGCCCTTGACGCGGATGATCGGGGGCTGGCCCACCTTGAGGTGCAGGTCGCTGCCCTGAAACTTGACGAGCGCCTCGAACAGGCGGTCGATCTCCAGCCGCGATTGCGTCGCCGTGCCGTTGCCGGCGGGCTGGGGAGACGTGGTCTCGATCGTTGACATGGCGGGGCAAACGGGTGACGGACGTGCCGGGGTGGGTGGCGATCACTGTCTCGGCGGCCGAACCGGCAGGCCCCGCCGCAGGAAGAG
The DNA here is from genome assembly GCA_046075145.1 of Planctomycetota bacterium. Lineage (GTDB taxonomy): Bacteria > Planctomycetota > Planctomycetia > Pirellulales > UBA1268 > QWPN01. The sequence continues at coordinate 1,341 of JBJTPO010000420.1, read as the reverse complement.
TTCCTTCACTTCGCGGATCGTACACTCTCCGAAGTGGAAGATTCCAGCGGCCAGCACCGCGTCGGCACCACCGAGTTCCACGGCATCCGCCAGGTGTTCCGGCCGCCCGGCACCGCCGCTGGCGACGACAGGAATGCCGACCGCACGGCTCACCGCGGCGGTGATCTCCAGGTCGTAGCCCTCCCGCGTGCCGTCGCGATCCATGCAGGTGAGCACGATCTCCCCCGCGCCCAGTCGCTCGACCCCCCGGGCACAGGCCACGGCCTCCAGGCCGGTCGCCACCCGGCCGCCGTTGACGAACACCTCCCACGCCTCGCGGCCCTCGCGCACCACCCGCTTGGGGTCGATGTTGACCACGGTGGCGCAGCTGCCGAGCCGGTCGGCGACGGCGGTGACCAGCTGCGGCGTGCGGACGGCCGCGGAGTTGATGCTGACCTTCTCCGCCCCCGCCTGGACGAGCCGGCAGGCGTCGTCGAGCGAGCGGATCCCGCCGCCGACGGTGAACGGCATGAACACCGCCTCCGCGACCCGGCGAACCACGTCGAGCATGATGTCGCGGCCCTCGTGGCTGGCCGTGATGTCGAGAAACACCAGCTCGTCGGCCCCTTCCGCCTCGTAGCGGGCCGCCACCTCGACCGGATCGCCGGCATCGACGAGATCGAGGAACTTCGTTCCCTTGACGACCCGGCCCCGCTCCACGTCGAGGCAGGGAATGATGCGGGTGGCGAGCATCGGGTCAGGCTCCGGGCCGTTCGACCCGTCCCTCGTCCGGGCTCGAGGCGGTGGCGTAGAGCCGGCGCGGGATCCGACCCGCGAGGAATGCCTGGCGGCCGGCGCTGCAGGCGTCACGCATCGCCGCCGCCATCCGCGGCGGATCGGCGGCCGCGGCGATCGCGGTGTTCAGCAGCACGCCGTCCACGCCCAGTTCCATCGCCGCGGCCACGTCGCTGGCCGTCCCCACGCCGGCATCGACGATCACCGGATAGGCGGGGTCCCCGTCCTTGAGATACTCCAGGCAGATCCGCAGGTTGTTGGGATTGAGCACCCCCTGGCCGGAGCCGATCGGGCTGCCCGCGGGCATGACGCTCGCGGCCCCGAGCATCTTGAGCCGTCGCGCCACCACCGGATCGTCACTCGTGTAGACCAGGACCGTAAACCCGTCGGCGACGAGCCGTGCGGTGGCCTCGAGCGTGCCGACCGGGTCGGGCAGAAGCGTCCGCTGGTCGCCGAGGACCTCGAGCTTCACCCATTCGCTGCCCGGGTTGCCCAGATCGCGGAGGAGTTCGCGGCCCAACCGCGCCACCCGCACCGCGTCGTCGGCGGTGTAGCAGCCGGCGGTGT
>JBJTPO010000419.1:0-1965 GCA_046075145.1 Planctomycetota bacterium | reverse complement strand
CTCGACGCCTACGCCGCCGCCTGGGCGCTCACGCACCACCTGCTCCACAGCCGCAAGGCCGACTTCGCCGCCTACCTGCGCCGGCTGGCGGCCAAGCGTCCGCTGGGAGACGATTCCGCCGCCGCCCGCCGGGACGCGTTTCGGGCGGCGTTCGGCGAGCCGGACGCGATCGAACAGCAGGTCTTGAAGATGGCGGCCCGGCTGGCGAAGCCCCGCCGGTGAGCCGGTGTGGTCGGTGCAACCGGTATAATCAGCTCTGGGCTGCATCGTTCGATCCGGCTCCGTCGATACCCCGATGCTGGTGCGTCCGGGGGCCGTGCGGCTCGCCCCCTCTCGCGCATCCAGACCCCGACCAGGCCTCCCGCTCCCGGGAGATTCCGCCCGATGGCTACGAACCGGACGATCCAGGCGTCGCTCACGATCGCACTGAGCCTGTTCGTGATCCTCACGTTCTCGCTGGCGGTCACCACCTACCTCTTCTTCTCCAAGCGACAGGAGGCCGATCAGGCCCAGCAGGCGGCCACGGCAAGCGCCGCCGAGGCCCAGGCCGCGATGCAGGCGACGAAGGACGAGATGGCGACGCTGCGGGGCATCATCGGCGTCGGGGACGACATGCCGATCGCCGACGTCGAGACGGGCCTTGCCAAGCTGTTCGAGGGCGACTTCCAGGGCTTCGCCGGGGACGAGAAGTCGTATCTGAAGTTGATCGAATGGCTGCGAGCCGAGTTTCGCACCAAGTCCGAGGCGGTGAAGAAGGCCGAGGAAGTGCAGCAGGCCAGTGAGACCAAGGCGACGGCCGACGTGAAGGCCGCCCAGGACGCCCTCGCGGCCGCCCAGGAGGCCGAGGCGAAGGCCAAGGCCGATCTCGACGCCGCCACCAAGCAGTTCGCCGAAAATCGCGACGCCCATGAGACCCAGCAGGGCAAGCTGTTGGACGAGAAGCGGAGCGAGGAGGAGAAGGCCCGCGACCTCGGCAGCCTGCGGATTCAGATTGTGGGCGTGGGCGAGTATCTGCCACCGGCGCGGCGGACCGGCTTCGAGGCCGCGAAGCCCGAGGAGCAGCTCGAGTTGATCCGCAACGAGCTCCGCAACCAGTCGAAGGAGATCACCCGGCTCAACGAGTTGCTCACCGTGGCCAGGGTCGCCGATCCCGAGGTGCAGGAGGCGATCGCCAAGGTCCAGCCCGCCGCCGACCGGATCGACGGCGTCGATGGTCGGGTGGCCGACGTCGACGCCCGCTCGGGCACGGTGCTCGTCTCGTGTCGCTCGACCGGCGGCATCCGCCCCGGCCTCGTGCTCCACGTGTTTCCGCCGGGCGGCCAGCGGCCTCAGTTCGGCGACCGCAAGGCCGTGATCGAGGTGACCGAAATCGAGGGGCCGAATCTCGTGCGCGCGGTCATCCGCCGGGAAGACTCACGCAATCCGATTCTCTCGGGAGATGGCGTGGCCTCGAGTCTCTGGGCGCCGGGCTTGTCGCCGGCCATCGTGATCGTCGGCTTCGCCGACGTCGATGAAGATGGACGCTCGGATGCCGAGGCCTTGGCCGAGCTCGTCACCAAGGCCGGGGGGCGGGTGGTGGATGGCGTGGCCACCGACACGGCGATGCTCGTCGATCTGGGCCAGCCGTCGACGGATGAGAACGAGCCCGAGGTGCCCGGCTGGGCCGACGAGGCGAAGCGACGGGACCGCGCCCTGAAGACGGCGAAGCTGTACGGCACCCGGGTCGGATCGCTCGACTCCCTGCTCGATATGCTCGGCCTCGACGCCGATTCCTTCGTCGCCGGCCGCCTGCCGCGCGGCCGCACCGACGGCCGATTTCCCGCCCGGCGCTGAGTCCCGGCGCTGAACCGACGTCCGTGGCATACTACCGGCTTGGGCGGCCGACGCGGTCGCCGATCGTCGCCGGCTTCCGGAGGTTGTCCCCGTGAGATCGCACCGTTTCGCCATGCCGCTTCCGTTTCCCCG
>JBJTPO010000418.1:0-1019 GCA_046075145.1 Planctomycetota bacterium | reverse complement strand
CGGCCCCCACGATCTGTGCCAGCCTCTGGGCGATCGCCGGGGCGTCCACCGTCACGAAGTCAAACCGCTGGCAACGGGAGAGGATCGTGATCGGCAGCTTCTCGGGCTCGGTCGTGCAGAACACGAACTTCACGTGCCCCGGCGGCTCCTCGAGCGTCTTCAGGAGCGCGTTGAAGGCCTCCCGCGTGAGCATGTGCACTTCGTCGATGATGTACACCTTGAACCGGCCGCGGGCCGGGCGGACGGCCACGTTCTGCCGCAGGCTCCGGATCTCGTCGATGCCGCGGTTGCTGGCGGCGTCGATCTCGACCACGTCCACGTCCTGTCCCGCCGTGATGGCCCGGCACACGTCGCAGGCATTGCAGGGCTCGGCCGCCGGCCCGGCCTCGCAGTTGAGCGCCTTGGCATAGATCCGGGCGGCGCTCGTCTTGCCCACGCCGCGGGCCCCCGTGAACAGGTAGGCGTGGCCGATTCGGCCGCTTTCGATCGCCCCGGAGAGGCCGCGGGCGACGTGCTCCTGGCCCACAAGGTCGGCGAACCGCTGCGGCCGGTAGCGACGGGCCACCACTTGGTAGCCGGCGCCGCCGGGCTGCGTCGGGCTCGCGGCTGGGTCAGGAGTTGCCATCAGGCGATCGGCCACGCTCTGGACCCGCTCTTCGGAGGTCACCTCGGCCGCCGATGAGAGGCCCACCGCACAAAGGGACGACGGCTTATGGTTGCTGCGGGTAGGCCCTGACAAGATCCACAAACCCCCATCGCAGGGGCCTCTCATCGGCGGCCGCAGGTGTCGTACCGCCGTCAGTGTTTTGTACGTTCCACGGCCGCGGCGGTCAAAGCCTCGCCGGCAAACCGGCCCCCGGCTGCTACATTTTTCGCCATGGCGGCCACGAAGTCACCGATGATGCAGCAGTTCGAGGCGGCGAAGGCCCGTTGCGCGGGTGCGCTCGTGCTGTTTCGGATGGGCGACTTCTACGAGCTGTTCGGCGACGACGCCCGCGAGGCGGCTGCCCTCCTCGACC
>JBJTPO010000417.1:0-3942 GCA_046075145.1 Planctomycetota bacterium | reverse complement strand
CGTCGCGATCTCGCCGGTCTCGCCGGCCGTCCGGGCCGTCGCCTCACCCAGGCGGGCCGCGGCCCGCGGGCCAGCCTCGGCTCCCGTCGCCTGATCGAGCCCGCGGCGGGCCGTCGTCAGGTCTTCGAGCGACGCCTCGAGCCGCCGCCGCAGCAGCACCTCGCGGGCCTCGAGCATCGCCAGGAGCACCTCCGGAGCCACCACCTCGAGCAACCACGTCTCGCCCGAGCCCACGTTCGGGCCGCCCGTGAGCCGGCAGCCGTCGCGGGCGGTGACGACCGCCGTGATCCGGTCTCCGACGGCCAGCCCGAGTGGCTGGAGCGGCACCTCTTCGGGCCGCTCCAGCGTGAGCTCGACCAGCAGTTCGCCGCCCCGCACCCGCGGCAGCGGCACCATCGTCGGCGGCCCGCCCGCCTCGCCCCGGCCGAGCGACACCGCGGCATCCACCAGCCCGTGATCGTCGGCGACCGTGCCCACGATCGGCAGCCGCGCCCCCGGCGTGACCGCCGTCGAGATGTCGGCCAGGCGCACGGCCAGCCGCGGCGGCTCGTCGGCCACCGCCGTGAGGGCGAGCGTGATCGGCTCGCGGGCGGCGATGCCATCGGTGTCGATGAAGAAGGCCGTGAGCGTGCCATCGGTGTCGAGCGTGGGGATCGCGACGGTGATCGTGTCGGCCGGCGAGCTGGTCGCCTCCAGCGACGCGAGCACGACCTCGGCAGGAACGTCCGCGAAGCGACCGACCACGCGGGCCGCGGTCAGCAGCTTCGTCGCTTGAAACGTGACGTCGAGGCGGGAACCCCGTGGCACCGCCACGACCCGCGATGCCGGCGGATCACGGCGGCCTCCGCCCAGGTAGTCGGGCAGCGTGCAGCGGATGGTCGCCTCGGCCAGGGCCGGTGGTTCGACGACGTCGAGCACGAGACCCCGGAGCCGGGCGTCGCCGCCGCGGATCTCCAGTTCAAGATCACCGCCGACCGCCTCGAGCAGGTGGCCGAAGGTCTGGGTGCCGTCGTCGCCGCCGCCCCGCGTGCCCATGCGCACCGTCCGCCAGGGCTGGCCGGGCGTGCGGGTGCGAAGCTCGACCACGTCGGGCAGCGGTCCCGTGGCCGTGGCCCGCGCGAGGATCTCGACATCGCTGCCACGGGCGACCTTCCGCACGCCAGCGACAAAGCCCTCCGCCGTCAGGCTCACCCGCCGCGGCCAGGGAGTGTCGTCGAACCAGGCGAGCCGCCGGGCCCAGATCTTGGCCACGGCCGGCCGGGCCGCCACGAGTCCGGCCACGCTCGCCGCCGCCAGGGCCCCGACGAGCGCGGTGGCGAGCAGCCGCCCGCGGCGGAACACGGTCCGCGGGGAGATCCCGCCGGCGAGCGTCGCCGCCGCGGTGGTCGTGCGGCTGGCGAGGTCGGCGTCGACCGGCTCGCCTGCGGCGTCGGCCAGCGTGATCGCCGTCGAGAGCGTGTCGCCGCACCCGGGGATGCGGCGTTCCACCGCCAGTGCGAGGGCCCGATCGCTGAGCGGGGCGGCGAGCCGGCCGACGAGCCTCGTGCCGGCGAGCCAGATCAGGCCCGCCGTCGCCGCCGCCGTGACGCAGGCCCGTGCCCAGGCGGGCGGCTCCAGCAGCCAGTCGAGCCCGAGCGTCGCCCAAAAGATCACCGCCGCGGCCAGCGCCAACGCCGCCAGCGACTCCACCCACACCCAGGCCCGCGCCTCACGACGCACCCGCGCCAGTAGCCGCCGGAGCGGCTCGATCGGGGCGGGGCTGGATTCGCTGGCGGCGATGGCGGTGGAGGATCTCATCATGGGCGTGAAGCCGGGCTGTGGCTCAGGCGAGTTTCACCAGGCGACGGATGATCCATTCGACGCACAGGCAGCCGCACCCGACGGCCAGGAGCGCCGTGTTGAGCCGCTGCTTGAACCGGCCGTCGGCTGCGCCCGTCTCGTATTCGCGCCGGGAGCGGTCGGGCAAGGACGCGGCCAGTTCCGCCGCATCGGCCGCCGACCAGCCGCCGGGCGCGGGGAAGCGGGCGGTTCCGCCGGTGCGGGTGGCGAGTTGTTCGAGCAGCGGCCGGTCGAGCTGCGGTCGGGCCAGTTCGCGATCGGGAAGCTGCACCTGGATGCGCCTCACGATCGGCTCCTCGGCCAGCCCCGCGGTCGGATCGACCTCGATCCGCCAGTTGCCCTCGCGGCCCGCGACGAATCCGCCCTCGAGCGTGCCGGGGCGATCCGGCGCGGCCGCCATCGCGACTGGCACGACGATGCCCCCCGGGCCCACCGCGCGGCAGGCGGGAGGCCGGGCTGCGGCGGCCGCGAACAGGCTTTCGTTCGCCAGCGCCAGCCGCACCTGCACGCTGCCGCCGACCGGATGCCGGTCGCGATCGACGAGCAGCCGCGCCCGCTGCGACCCCCGGGCGAGCCGTCCCTGAGCGACGTGTCGGACGAGCTGCGCGACGAGTCGCTCGTAGGCGGCGTCGGCCACGCCCCGCAGCCGCCAGAGTTCGCCGCTGCCGGCATACAAGACGCTGCCGGAGCCGTAGAACTGACCGGCCAGGAATACCCGCCGCGGCTCGCTGGCGGTGGCGCCCGGGCGGGCCACGCGGGCATAGACGGTCGCCCCCGGCTTTACCCGCTCGCCCGGGAAGCAGGCGTAGATCCCGGGGAACTCGCCCCAGATCACCCGGCTCGCTTCCCCGCCGGCCGCCAGCCAGAGAAACTCGGCCTCGGCGCCGTCCGGCGTGAACTCCAGCGGCATCGGCTCCTCCTCCCCGCCGGGGCCGGCGAGCGGCACCTGGCCCGGCCGCTGCAGCTCCACCGGGAACAGGCCGCGGAGCGGAGTCGACCGCGGGTCGCCCAGCCAGCCGTCCATATGGATGCCGCCGGCGATCACGAAGAGTCCGCCGGAATCCCGGGCCACCCACCGCTCCAGCCGCGACCAGCCGGCCGGCTCGACGAGCCGCCAGTCGTAGTCGATCGCCACCACGGCGTCGTATTCGGCCAGGGCCTCGTCCGCCGGTGGAAAGGCGTCGAGGATCCGCCGCGAGTCCTGCGACATCCCCGGGGCCGCGGTGCCCAGAAGCACGTCCACCGCGAAGCTGCGGTCGCGGTGGAGGACGCTCCGCATGAACTGGTACTCGCGGCCCGGGCCGCCGGCCATCAGGAGCACCCGGGTGACGCGATCCACCACCTCGATGCCGGCCGCCTGCGAGTCGTCGCCCGGGGTGGAATCGCGGGCGGGGGCCGCCACCCGTACGGCCAGCGCGCGGCTGCCCGGCGTCGGCAGGCCGGACACGTCGAACCGGACCGCGACCAGCTCGCCGTCGGCGGCGACTTCAGCTTCGAGCGTGTCGACGACGCGGCCCGCGGCACCCGGCGCATGGTCACCGGCAGGCTGCTCGACGAGCTCCACCCGCACCCGCTCCCCCGCAAGCCCCTGGGCCTGCAGGTAGGCGGTCACTGCGAAGGCATCGCCGGGAAAGACGCGGGCCGGCACGATCAGGTCGGCGACGCGGACGTTGGCCGGCAGGACATCGCTGCCGAGGCCCAGTGGCACGATCGAGACGCCCGCCCGCGCGAGTCTCGCAGCGGCCGCCAGGGGATCGAGGCCCGCGTTGTTGCCGCCGTCGCTGAGCACCACGACGCCCGCGAGCAGGCCGCTCGGCTCGCGCTCCGCGACGGCGGCGAGCGCCTCGCCGAGCCGCGTCTCGTAGCCCCGCGCCGCCACCGCCTCCCGCCAGCCAGCGGTCGCCGGCGCCGTGCCCGGGGCGGCAGCCGACGGCGGCGCTGCAGCCGGAGGTGACGCCTGCGTGGGCTCGTCGGCGGGCGGCTCGCGTGGCGGCGTGATCGCCTGCGGCAGCACGGTCAGCGGCTCGGCGTCGGCGTCAAACCGCCAGATCGAGATCTCATGCCGCGGAGCCAACGCCTCGAGCAGCCCCCCGGCGTCGAGCA
>JBJTPO010000416.1:0-4551 GCA_046075145.1 Planctomycetota bacterium | reverse complement strand
GGGGGCACGCCGCCGGCCGGACCGGTCCACGGGGCGAGCAGGGGATTCGGTTGGGCGGGTGCGGCCATGACGGCTCCGTGGAGGGCGAGGAGGACGACGATCCGGGCAGGTCGGGTCACGAAATCCTCGGCTGGCGTGAATGGGCTTTGGTGCCGGACGCAAGCGTGTCGGCGGCCGCAGTCTACTTCACGTGCGTCGGATCCGGCCGCGCGCGGGAATCCGCGGGGCCGGGCGGTATCCTCCATGCGTTATCCGGCTGGTTCGCTCCCCATGTTCCCCCTCGTCGCCGTCGTGGCGGTGCTGATCGTCAAGACCGGCTACGACGCCTACGCAGGCTTTGGCGGCTCCGGCGCTTGCCGCGGCGAAGAACCTCGACGTATCTTGCAGGAACACGGAAAACCTCATGGCTACTCGGCCGGAGCGAGCGGAGTCCTGCGCACGCGAGGACGGTCTGTCGATTGCCGAGCTGACGCTGCTCTGGCGTGTCGCCCTTCGCCTGCATGCCTGCGACGCCGTCGCCCAGGCCGAGGCGGTCGTGGCCGAGAGCACGGCCGGGATCGAACCATCACCAGCATTGCGGCGGGCCCTCGCCGAGACGCTCGCTGCGGCAGCCGACGCGCTTCGTGACCGCGAGCGGCTCCAGGACTTGGCCCTCTGCGATCCACTGACGGGCCTCTTCAACCGGAGGTTCATGGAAGAGGAGTTGGAGCGGCAGCTGCACGAGTCGCGGCGACTCGGGCAGCCGATGGCCGTGGCGATGCTCGATCTGGACCGGTTCCGCGACTACAACGAGGGACATGGCCACCTCGCGGGCGACCTCGTGCTGCGATCCCTGGCCGTGCTCCTGCAGGGCTTTCGCCGGGGGAGCGACGTGCCGTGCCGCTACGGCGGCGAGGAGTTCGTGCTGATCATGCCGGCCGCGACCGCCGCCCAGGCCGCGGCCCGGCTCGACCCCCTCCGCGTCCGGCTGGCGTTGATCGGAATCCATCACGAGGGCCGGCTGCTCGAGCCCGTGACCGCCTCGATCGGCGTGGCGGAGTGTCCGACGAACGGCGGCACCGTCACGGCCCTGCTCGCCTCGGCCGACCACGCGCTCTACCGCGCCAAGCGGGAGGGCCGAAATCGGATCTGTCTGGCCGGTCACGACGGGGGCGCGACCGCGGCCGGCATCTCCAGCTCGGAGTCGCCCCCACGGTAGGCGAGCCGATCGACGACCCCCTGTTCGCCAAGTGGTTGCCGGAGCCCGTCGGGCAGGTCCTCGATCGGCAGCCACGCTCCCCATTCCAGTCAATCCGCGTCAGGGCCGCCTGACGCCACGAGGGGCAGGGACCGAGGCCCCTTCATCACCGCGACATTCCCCACGGGCCGAGGTCGGTCACATGAAGGGAACCGGGTTCACGCGGTCTGAAGCCGCCGTGGATCGCCGCGCGTGGGCATACGCGCGATATGGCCGAACCAGCGGCGCGGGGTTCCGCGGCGCGACAACCGGCGGCGGCGGGCCGACCAGAATGTCGGCTGACTCGAACCCGACGGCCAGGAGCATCTGCCGCAGGGCCAGCGCGTTGGGGCTCCACCAGTTGGAAGAATCGGTGTTGAGCGAATGGAGAGGGCCGAAGTTCTCGCAGAGCGGAACGTGCTCCAGCCCGTCGATCGTCATGGCCTGCGTCTCGATCACCGCCAGGCCGCCCGGCGCCGTCACCTCGTAGAGTCGCCGCAGATTTCCGATCGGGTCGGCCATGTGATAGAGGGTGCCGAGATAGAGGACCACGTCAAATCGGCACCGCAGGGGATCGAGGTTCATGGTGACGAAGTCGCCCACGACCTCTTCGACGCCACTGCCGAAGATCCGGCGCGCCGTATCGAACCCGACCTTGCCGGGGAGTTCGTCCGGGCGGAAGTAGGGCAGCTCGTGATACGGCTTCGGGATCCCCCCGACCGCCTTGATCTCCTGGCAGTACCGCGAGTGCTCCGCCAGGTCCATGCTCCACATGTACGAGTCGAGCGCCACCACCCGCCGCGCACCGTGTCGCTCCGCCTGCAGGGCGAACCAGCCGTCCCAGGTGTTGATGTCGAGCACCGTCTTGCCCGTAAGGTCGGGAACCTCGAGCAGTCTCCACTCCCGATCCAGCTTGTCCAGCGACTTGTGTCCACTCACGCGCACGCCGTCGCCGAAGTCGTAGGAGTGAAACCAGGCTGCCACCCTGGCCACCGCCTCGCGCTTCTGATCGGCATTCATCGGGTTTTCCCCTTCCGCACCAGTGTGATCGTCCAAGCGGACACACTCCAACCGTGTCCGGAGAGGTTGCCGTCGGCAACCCAGAACGAGCCATGGGGGCCGCTGAAAATGCCCGCCTGCCCATGAGCCTGGGTCACGTTGGAACTGGTCCGGGTCTTCGGGTCAAGCGTGTCGCCGAGCACCGCCATGACGTGCTGCTCTCGTCGAGGATCACGAGCCGGCCGTGGAGGTCCTGCACCGACCGATCGTCACGTTGCATGGCCGCCGCCGTCGGCATCTCCAGGACGGTGATCAGGCCCGGGCTGAGGCGATCTCGCGGGCGACGGCGAGCAGATGCTGCCGGTGGGCATCCCCGACCGGGGCGACGAGCGCCCAGGGTAGGCGGAGTTCGTTCACCGCCTGACCGATGAACCACTCGACGTAGCGGATCCGGTCGGCTCCCGCCGGCTCGGGGTAGGCGGCCTGGAGGTCGCTGCGCCTGCGATGCATCGCCTCCATCAGATTGGTGTACGTCTGTGCTGGCAGGTCTGGGCGAGCGCCGGCGTCCGCGGCAGGGGAGATGAGCCAGTTCCAGAAACTGTCGCCCTCGGTTCGGCGCGGATCGGGCCAGCGGTCAACCGCATCGGGCGCACCCTTGAGATAGATCCATGCCAGGAACGGGCCGACGGGTGCCCCGTTATCAAAGCGATCCCGTCCGTGAAACGGGTCGACTGCCGCGTAGTCGAAAGCCGCCGGCGGCTCGGCTGTGCGGTCCCAGTGATAGTCGTAGGTGGTACACGCCGAGCGAAACGGCTCGACTCCGGCCATCGCTTCCACGAAGTCTTCGGTCAGCTCCTTCTGCCAGCCGCCGGCGCGGCCCGTGCGAATGTGGCGACGATCGACCTGGCCAGACTGCACCATCGAGGCCGGCTGGCAGAGTACGGCGGCCCTCCATGCCACCTCCTCCGGAATGGGAGCGACCTTGTCGCCAAGCGCACGCAGCCGGCTGACGGGATCCCGCACGAGATCCTCGTAGCGGACGACTTCCGCACCAAGGCGAGCCCAGGCCAACGAAATGTCATAGGCCTGCGCGAACCCGCCGGCCGCGAATCGGAGCGTTGCTTTGCCCGGTTCCTCCCCGTCGCTTTGCAGGTGGCTGAAGCTGCGATCCTTGTCTGGCTCCTGCCAGCGGGCGTAATGGAAGTAGGAGATCAGCGTGTCGCCAGGATGCCGGATGGTCGAGAGGACGGTGACTTCGTGCTCCGCGATCCAGCGGACGAGCTGCTCGGTGGGCGCGAGGTGCTGGTGACCGACGAACGCATCGGGCAGCGTCGAGCCGGCCGCGTCGCTCCAAACGGCGGGCAGGCCGACGACGGGCACGCCGTAGGAAAAGTGCAACAACTGCCGCAGCCAGGCGTTGCCCGTCTTCGGACATGACAAAATCATCAGCTTGAGACGCGAGCGGTCTGGCATCATGGCGTGTCGTCCAGGTGTCCTGCAGGCGTCGTGGCCGCCGGGCCGTCAGCCGAAGAGCTGCGTCCAGTGCCGCTCATAGCGGCCCAGGCCAGTCCGCTTGTGCGGGCCCAGCATGTTCTTGTGGTGGCCGGGGGAGTGCCACCAGAGCCCGATCGCGTCGGCACCCGAATCGGTGCCGGCGGCGATGTTCTCTGCGCCGGCCGAGGTTCCTGCAGCCTCGGCCCGCCTCCACGGCGTCTCTCGCCCGGTGACGGGGGACTCATGGGCGAAGAAACCCTTCGTGCACATGTCCTCGGAGTGAACGCGACACGCCTTCACAAGTCCTGCATCGATCGCCTGCGCCGGAAGCCCCACCAGAATCCGGATCTGGTTGAGCCGCTGGATGCCACGGGCCTCCTCGGGATCGAGGTCGCGGGCGACCGCGGTGTTGGCGGCGAGCACCTGTCGATCGGCAGGCGCGAGCGGGCCGGCCAGCAGGGCGGCGAGATCAGCGACGGCGTCCAACTCCGCGGGCGCGGCGTTCGGCAGCGGTGGCAACGTGCCACGATCCTTATCCGGAACCAGTGCGGCTGCCCGCTCCGCCCACTCCGCGAGCAGCAGAAGGTCGGCCCGCTGGGCGGCGAGATCAGGCTCCGCGTTCAGCACGTCGGCCGCGGACACGGTCAGCAGCACCTCGAGCCGGGCGAGCGCGGGATCGCTCTCGGACTCGATCATCGCCTTCGTCAGTTCGGGCCTGGCCGCGACGTCGAGAATGGTCTTGCGCAAGGCGGCGATCTCAGCCGTCGGCTCTCCCTTCCCGGCACGCTCCCGCAGCAGGTCCGCTGCAGTCTTCTGGATGCCGGCGGAGTACTTCGCCAGCC
>JBJTPO010000415.1:0-4808 GCA_046075145.1 Planctomycetota bacterium | reverse complement strand
CCAACAATCGCTCCGTCCCCAACTCGCGGTTCGCGGGCACGGGCATCCGGGCCGAGGGCAACTGCGCGGGCACCGTGGTCGAGGGCAACACCTTCAGCCGCAACAACTACGGCTTCGCCTTCATCAACGCCCAGAACCTGCGGCTGGCGAACAACCACTTCGTCGCCAACAACATCGCGGCGATCTTCGTCGAGGGCAACAATGCCGGGAGCGTGGCGGTGGGTAACACCTTCGGCACCGGCTCCCAGAAGAATGCCCGCATCTTCCAGCGGGTTCGCGGCGCGACGGGCGTCTGACGTCATTCGCCGCGGCGGTCTTGGTCGAGCACGAAGGCCAGGCCGCAGAGCAGGCGGACGGGGCTGCCGGCCCGCAGCGGTGACCGCGACCGGAGGCGATGGTCGGGCGGCGGCAAGACTTCGGCCAGCGCCCCGCGATCGAGATGTTCCTCCTGAAGCGGCCGCAGCGGCTCGGCAGCCCGCCGCACCTCCCGCCACCGGGGCTGATCCACGTCGAAGAGCCGCTCGTATCGACGGGGGTCGGCGCCCGGGAGGAAGCGGGTTGCAGCCCGCCGCAGCCGCCGCACGAGCGATCTGGTGGCCCGCGTCAGCCGGCCCGGCCTGCCCGCCGCGGGCAGGAGCGGCTCGAAGGCGAATGAGTTGGTGTCGAGCGGGATCGCCGCCAGATCGGGGCGGCGACTCACCAGGATCGCCTTCTCGAGTCCGCGGTCGGCGAACATCGCCACGGGCATGCCGAAGGCGGTCGTCAAGAAGCGACGATCGGTCGAGGGCATCAGCGGCCAGGCCGTGAAGGACGTCTGGTGGAGCGCCGCGGCCAGATGATTTCGTACCCGCTGATCCCAGCGGATCACTGCCGACCGTCGCTCGGGCGGCGAGCGGCCCGCGGCGCACGACTGCCGCAGGCGGTCGAGCAGCGTGTGCACCAGCGACTCGCCATCGGCCCCGAGTGTTGCCGGCAGTCGCTCGAGCGGCACGCCCCAGGCGTTCACCATGGCCACCAGGCCGTCGAACGACCAGGTGCGGCTGGCCGCGTCATAGCCGTTGTGCTTCGAGACCGGCTCGAACACCCAGTCATAGGGCACGCCCGACCAGTGGTATCGCGCGGTGGTCGCGGCCGCCCTCAAGCCGACCGCGAAGTCGTCGCCGCCGGGGCCGCTCGAGAGATGGCTGAACCGCGCCGCCTGCCGCATGCGGGGCGTGAAGTCGCCGTCGTCGTCCTCGGTCGAAATCCGCTCGAGCGGCAGGCCGAGCCGCGTGGCGACGGCGGTGGCCGCCCGCACCTCGTAGTCCCGCGGCCGGCCGAAGGTGACGGCCCTGGTCGGGATGCCGAGGTCGGCCAGGCAGCCGGCCACGAGCCGTGAGTCGAGGCCGCCGGAGAGCATGAGCAGGGAATCGTCGCCTGGTGGCCGATGGCGCCGGAGCGTGGCGAGGAGCAGATCGGCGATCCGGTCGCGGGCCTCCGCGAAGGTCTCGCCGGCCGGCGGGGCCAAGCCCACGAAGTCGAAGATCCGCTGCTCGCGCAGCCCCGCGTGGGGCCGGGCCCGCAGTCGGTGGCCCATCGGCAGCCGGCTCGCGCCCGCCAGTAGCGGCCGGTCGTCGAGCAGGCCGTGGGCCAGCAGGATGCCCGCGAGCCCGAGCCGATCAACCTTCCAGTGCATGAGCGGATGGGAGAGGAAGGCCTGAGGCGTGGTGGCCACGAGCGCCACGCCCTCGGTGGGCGTGGCGTGGTAGAGGGGAAAGAGCCCGAGCGGATCGACGCCGGCAGCGAGGCCGCGCGCTGGGTCATAGGCCACGCCGAAGTGGTAGCCGTCCTGGGCCGTTTGGTCTCCCTCATCGGCGAGCCAGGCGTCGGCGAGCTGCCGTGCGGTGAGCCAGCGGCCTGCGTCGTCCACGGCGTAGCCGACGAGCAGGGCGAGGCGATCCCCGGCGTGATGCAAGTCGATCGGCGCGCGGGGGCCGGCGGCCCACACGCAGGTCAGGTCGCCCGCGGTCGCTTCGCCCGGCACCACGTCCGGCAGTTCCGCGAACAGCTCACGGACGCCCGCGGCGAATCGGGCCCGTCGCGCCGGGTCGGGATCGACGACGAGGGCGAGGTGGGCCATGCAGCGTCAGGCCGCCCGCCGGCCGAGCGCCTCGGCGGGCGTCGCGGCGAACCGGCAGCCGAGGTCGGCCAGCCAGGTCTCGTGCATCGAGCGGTTCTTGTGATAGTCGTTGGCCACGAGCGTCACCTCGCGGCCCGCATGGAGGCCGGCCACCGCGAAGTGGAGCCGGTCGGTCACGATCCGCCGGTGGCGGGCCGCGAAGGCGAGGTAGGCGAAGGGGTCGCGGAACAGCCGCACCGGGTCGCGGGCAAAGAATGGCTTGCGTCCTCCGCGCTCCTGGTCGCGGCGGAGGTAGACGCCGAGTTCGCGATCAGGCCGCCCGGGCTCGCCGGTGGCCAGCCCGAGGGCGAGATCCGGCGCGAGGATTCCGTCGGGCCGCAGCGCGAGACTGCCCCGCTCGCGGACGAAGACCTGCGCGAAGGGCCGGTCCTCCGGGCTCGTGAACGACTGCGGCAGGATCACCAGGGGCAGGCCTGTCGCAAGCGCCTGGGTGCGGAGGGCGTGGTTGCCGGGATACCGCATCCCCATGTTGCCGCCGCCGCCGAAGACGAGCAGGTCGAGGCCTTCGGTGGCCCGAGGTTCCGCGGGCGCGACCAGCCGCCAGTGGATCCCATGCTCGGCGAACAGCTGGATCATCGCGACCTCGATCAGGTGGTCGCCGACGTTGCCCTCCGGGCGGACATAGCCGACCCGCCGGCCCACGAGCGGCTCGCAGACATGCCCGAAGGCGGCGGGCGCGAGCAGGCGGTGGCGGGCGGTGCTGCGGGCCGGGGCCGGCCGCGGCGCCGACGGCAGTGGGAGCGATTGGCCGCCGCTTCGTGCCAGCAGTCGGGTAACGGCCGCGGCCGCCGTGGCCGACAGGCCGCCCGAGAGCATGGTGCGGTAGAACGACTCGACGACCCCGTCCACCGCCGGCAGCCCGTCGATCGCGGCGATCAGGCCGCGGCCGTGCTCGAAGCCTGCGAACCGGCCGAGCGTGCCGCAGGCGTCGAGCGCCAGCATCGTGCGCACGCACTTCTCGCAGCGTCCGCAGTTGAGCGCGGAGCCGGCGTTGCGCCAGCAGACCCGCAGGTGCCGCTGCACGAGCGGTTCGGCGGCGATTTGGCGGATCTTGTCGAGCCTCGTGACCGCATGGGCGACGTGTTCGACGGACAGTGTCGCCGAGCCATGCAGGGGATCGGTCGAAGGCCGCGAGCCCACCTCCGGATGCTCGAACCCGAGGCCGTCGCTGGCGAGCAGGATCCGACCGGCGGCCGGGCCGAGCAGGTGGCCGAGCGCCGCGAGTGGGCCGCCGAAGGCCCGCAGCCAGGGCGTGGCCCTGAGCAGCGGGTGCCGGCGGAGGTTGGTCGTGATCACTGCGGCGTCACGGGCGGTCTCGGCCGCGACCGCTCGTACCATGGCGGCGACGGCGGCCGCCCGGCGCCGGCGGTGGAGTGGCACGTCGTAGCCCACGGCATAGACAAGCCGCTCGATCACATGCCCGGATGTGAGGAGCGTGTGAAAGGCGTCGACTCCGCCCGAGAAACAAAGCGAGGCCGAGCGCGGCTGATCCGCGGCGGCTGGGGCCCGATGCTCCCCGGCGGGGACTGTGAGCGGCCGCGGCGCGGCGGGATACCAGAGCCGCCGAAACTCGTCGGTCAGCCGCGTGAGGTTCGTGGCCCACTCCGCGCAGACCGGGCCGGCGAGCCGCAGCGGTCGGCCCGCGTGGAGGGCGGGCACGAGCAGCGCGGCGCCGAAGGCCTCACTCGCGTCGGCAGGCCGCACGTCGCTCGACTCAAACCACACCCGCCGACCGTCCACTACGGCTGACACGCGGTGCCGCCCGCGGCGGTCCGCAATCTGCGGCACCGTGACATCGACGGGCTTCACGCTCTTCCTCACGCGGCGCGACGGATCGGGCGAGCGGTGGCCGGGCCCAGCGGCACGATCGTCGGGCGGGCCGCCGGCTTCACCAGTCCGTCTTCGCAAAAGGTGGGGCGGTCGGGGAGCGACTCGAAGTAGGCAAGGTTTGCCGTGCCCTCGTTGTTGCGGGCGAAGCTCGGTGCCGGTGGGTGCCAGAGGTGCACGGGGGCCGTCCGCAGGAGGATCGACCAAGCCCGTAGTCCGAGCCGCTCGAGCCGCGCCTGGAGGTCGCGGTCCTCGAGGCCCCAGCCCACGAACTGCTCGTCGAAGCCGTTCACCAGCTCGTAGTCCGCTCGCCAGACTCCAATGTTGTTGCCCGAGAGCCGGGGCCGCAGCGGCGTGCGGGCGGCCTCGTAGAGTTTCGCGCGGAGTCCCTTGAGGCCGAGCCGCAGCCGTTCCCCGGCGGGCAGCCGGGCAGGGAATCGGCCCTCCCTGAGCGAGTCGGCGTCGAAGCGGGCGCTGGCGGCCTCGTCGAGCCGCAGGCAGTCGCCTGCCACGATTCGGCCCGGGCGGCGCACGGCCAGGTGAATGCGGAGGTGGTCGGGCGGCAGGATGCAGTCGCCGTCGGTGAAGAGGAGGTAGGGAGCGTGCGAGGCGGCCACACCTTCGTTGCGGCACCGGGCGAGGCGGAAGCCGTCATGCCGGTGGGTGGTGAACGTCAGTGGAAACGGGGCGTAGCGGGCCGCGTCGGCGAGCACCCGCAGCGTCTCGTCCCGCGATCCGTCGTCGGTCACCACGACCTCGAACAGCCCCTCCACACCTCGCTGAGCCTCGAGCGAAGCGAGGC
>JBJTPO010000414.1:0-1457 GCA_046075145.1 Planctomycetota bacterium | reverse complement strand
CGCCCCCAGCGGTCGAACGCATGGCCCCACGTGTTCACCCAGCCACGGGAAAAGACGTCGAGGGCGAACGCGCGGCCGGCGACGTCGTCCGCCGGCTCCGGCCGGAACCGCCAGATGCCGCCGCCGTTGAGCCGGCGGACGCCCTTGGGCGTTTCGACGTGGCTGTGGATATAGATCGACTGGTTGAAATAGATACGCGCGTCGGGCCCCCAGCGAAACGTGTGGATGATATGGTGCGTGTCTTCGGCGCCGAAGCCCGACAGCACCACCGACCGCCGGTCGGCCCGGCCGTCGCCATCGGTGTCGCTGAAGTGCAAAAACTCGGTGCTGTTGGCCACGTACGCGCCGCCACGACCGTCGGGAAGGACGGCCGTCGGCATGAGGAGCCCGTCGGCGAACGTCGTGGCCACGTCGGCCCGGCCGTCTCCGTCGCGGTCCTCCAGGATCGTGACCTTGTCGTCTGCCACTTCTCCCGGCCGGATTTGCGGATAGATGGCGGAGGACGAGACCCAGAGCCGGCCCTGCGGATCGAAGTTCATCTGCAGCGGCTTCGTGATCATCGGGTCGGACGCGAAGAGATTCACCTCGTACCCCTCGGCCACCTGCATCTCGGCGAGCTCCGCGACCGGGTCGGGCGGGGGAACATCCTGCAAGCCGCGCTGCGCCAGGGCCGGCCGCGAAGCGATCGCGAGCATCACGAGCAGCCAACCACGCCATCTCATCGTTTCTTCTCCGACGTCCTGACCGCCTCGTGGACCTTCTTCTCGGCCTCCTCCACGAGCGGTTCGAACCGGGGAATCTCGACCGCATTGTTGCCCTGTTCGTGCTTTCGGAACAGGAAAATGTAGGTCTCGTTCGCCGGCCGCCAACGGTGGAAGAAAAGCGTGTTCTTGTCGACGATGAGCCGCCGCAGGTTGGCGGAACGATCGGCGAAGTCCGCGGGCAGACGGCCACCGCAGGCTTCGATGAACAGCGTCGCGGCCTCGGCGTAGCCTGCGTCCGAAAGATGGACCCCGTTGTCCGTCCGCCGCGTGCCCGGTGCGGCCGGCTGCGAAAGTCCGCCGAACAGGTCGACGAGGCCCGCCGACTTCGCGATCGCCACCTCGCGGATCACGGCGGAATACGCGGCGAGCATCGCGTTGCGTCGATCCGCGTCGATGGTTTCACACGGGGAAGGCGTGACGAGCAAAAGCCGAACCGACTCGGGCGACCGATCCTTTCCGGCCGCCGCACTCCGCACGTCGTCGCAGAGCTTCGACAGCTGTCCGCGAAACGCCTCGAGCCCCGCGGCGCCCCGCTCCGATTCGTTGCGGCCGTAGGCGATGAAGATGACCGTGGGGGCAATCTCGCCGACGAGCGGGAGCATGCGGTCGTAGCCCTTCGACGGTGCGTCGAAGACGCCACGCGACTCCGCCCAGACCGTATCACCGCTCCAGCCGAGGTTGCGGAACCGGATG
>JBJTPO010000413.1:0-1561 GCA_046075145.1 Planctomycetota bacterium | reverse complement strand
CTCTTGACCACCGTCGAGCATGCCCGGCACCTTCGCCCCGGCATGCACGCGGCCACCTTCGGCGGCAATCCGATCGCGGCCGCGGCCGGGATCGCCGCCATTCGGATGATCGAGGACGAGGGCCTGCTCGAGCACGTCACGCGGGCGGCGGACCTGTTCCGTACGCGGCTCGAAGCCTTCAAGGAACGGTGCGCGGGCGTCCGGGCCGTCCGCGTGCTCGGGATGATGATCGGCGTCGAGTTGGCCTTCGAGGGGGCGCCCGTGGTGCAGGCCGCGCTCGAACGGCGGCTCCTGGTCAACTGCACGCAGGGCCACGTGATGCGGCTGCTCCCGGCGATGACCATCACGCCGGCCGAGGTCGAGGAGGGCTGCGACCGCCTGGAGGCGGCCATCCTCGACGTAGCCGCGCGGCAGTGAGCGGGAGGGCCGGCTTCTGATGCGCCATGTGATCGTGCCCGAGGATCTCTCGGCCGCCGAAATCGAGGCGATTTTTGCGGTCTCCCGCGACCTGCAGGAGAAGTATGCCGCCGGCCGCCGCGACGCGCTCCTGCCGGGCCGTGTCCTGGCGCTCGTGTTCGAGAAGCCCAGCCTGCGCACACGGGTCAGCTTCGAGGCGGCGATGACCCACCTCGGCGGCTCGAGCCTGTTCCTCGGTGAGGATTCCGGCTTCGCCTCTTCGCGGGAGAGCGTCGCCGACTTCGGCCGCGTGCTCGGCGGCTACGTCGACGCGATCGTGTGCCGCTCGAAGTCGCACGACACGATCCGGCAGTTGGCCGAGGTGGCCGGGGTGCCTGTGATCAACGGACTCTCCGACCTGGCCCATCCCTGCCAGGCCCTGGCCGACGTCTACACGCTGCGGCAGGAGATCGGCCGGGTGCAGGGGCTTTCTCTCGTGTTCGTCGGCGACGGCAACAACGTGGCCCGGTCGCTGGCGGTCGTCTGCGGTCTCGTCGGGATGAGGTTCGTGCTGGCGGCCCCGGAGGGCTACCAGTTCGACGCGGCGTTCCGCGCGCACCTGGCCGCGATCCTGCCCGCTGCGGAGATCGAGGAGACGACCGACGCCGCCGCGGCGGTGACCGGGGCCGCCGCGGTCTACACCGACGTTTGGGCGAGCATGGGCCAGGAGCGGGAGCGGGCCGAGCGGCAGCGGGCGTTCGCCGCCTATCAGGTCAACGAGTCATTGATGGCACGCTGCCCGGATGCGGTCTTCATGCACTGCCTGCCGGCCCGCCGTGGCGAGGAGGTGACCGACGGCGTCATCGACGGCCCGCAGAGCGTGGTCGTCGAGGAGGCGGCCAATCGGATGCACGTGCAGAAGGGCCTGGTCGCCTGGCTCCTCGGCCAGCAGTGATCACGACGGCTCTTTCGAACTCCCC
The DNA here is from genome assembly GCA_046075145.1 of Planctomycetota bacterium. GTDB lineage: Bacteria > Planctomycetota > Planctomycetia > Pirellulales > UBA1268 > QWPN01. The sequence continues at coordinate 185 of JBJTPO010000413.1, read as the reverse complement.
GTCCCACAGAGGAAGCCCGAGGCGTGAGCCGAGTGGACTCCGCATCGCCACATCCGACTGCCGCCCGATCACCACGCTCCACGCATCGCATGACCCAACGGCCGCCGACCTCCGCGAAACCAAACGCCCACCCCCACCCGGGAAGCCCGAGGCGTGAGCCGAGTAGACTCCGCGTCGCCACATCC
>JBJTPO010000412.1:0-1552 GCA_046075145.1 Planctomycetota bacterium | reverse complement strand
TGGAGCCGGTCGAGCGCGTCGGTCGCCGTGGCCACGGCCGAGTCGAAGCCGAAGGTGAAGGCCGTCGCGCCGAGGTCGTTGTCGATCGTCTTGGGAACGCCCACCACCGGGATGCCGTGCTCGTGGAGCTGCTGGGCGATCGCCAGCGAGCCCTCACCCCCCACGCACACGAGCCCGACGACGCCGAGCTGCCTCACCGTCAGCGCCGCGCGGTCGAGCAGGTCGGGATCGATCCGCAGCCGCTCCCCCTCGCCGACGATCGCCGTGAACCGCCCCTTGTTACTCGACCCGAGGATCGTGCCGCCCTTCAAGAGGATGTCGGCCGTGACCCGCGAGTCGAGCGGCATGTAGGCGACCGGATCCACGAGCCCCTCGTAGCCCTTGAGAAACCCGATGCAGTCATAGCCGAGCCGCTCCGCGGTCTTCGTGGCCGCGCGGATCACGGCATTCAGCCCGGGGCAGTCGCCGCCGCCGGTGAGGATGCCGATCGTGGGCTTGCCAGGTGCCATCCGCCTGAGTCTATCCGCCACACCAGGTCTTCCGCGCGAGCGAGAGCAGATCGCGGGAGGCGCGGGCGATCTCGCGGAGGCCGGCCTTGCTCGCTCCCCGGGTGCGGTCGCGGAAGGTCATCGGCACCTCCACGATCCGGCCGCCCGCACGGTGGACGAGCCAGAGCAACTCCTCGTGGAACGCGTAGCCCGACGTGTGCGGCTCGCCGATCCGGTCGAGGATGTCCAGTCGAATGGCCCGGTAGCCGCTCGACGGATCACGAACCGGCACGCCAAGCACGCGGCGGGTGAACCCAGCCACCAGACGGCTCGTCAGATGCCGGGCCAGGGGCCATCCCACCGTGCGGCCCCCGGGCACCCTTCGGGAACCAACCACGACGTCGGCTGGCGGGCCGCCGGCCGGATCGAGCGCCGCCAGAAGCCGGGGGATATCGGCCGGGTCGTGGCTTGCGTCGGCGTCGATGTTCACGGCCACCCGGAAGCCCCGGTGGCGGGCCAGTCGCAGCCCCTCCATGATCGCCGTGCCCAGGCCACGACGGCCGGAGCGGACGAGCACATGGAGGCGGGGCTCCGTGGCCGCGAGAGCCAGCGCCGCGGTGCCGGTCCCGTCGGGCGAGTCGTCGTCGACCACGAGCAACTGCAGGCCGGGATCGGCTCCGAGCACGCCTGCCACCAGGGCCGGCAGGTTCTCCCGCTCGTTGAACGTGGCCGCGATCACGAGCACGAGGCCGGCGGGCCAGTCGGCGGCGGAACGGAGGTCGGGGGGAGTGGAAGGCACGGGCATCACCGCGAACGGTTCAGAAACTTCATCGGACGCCGCTGCGAAGCGTCTCTGCTTCACTCTGGAGCCTCGAGCGCAAGCCCCCCTGATCCATGACGGCGCGAGGGGTTGCCCGTGCCAATCGAGCGGCGTAGGAAACCGAGCGAAGCAAGGATTGCGGAGCGAGGTTTCCTCCGAGTGAGCGAAGGGCACGATGCCCGAAGCGAACGTCCGACGAGATGGCACGGGCAACCCCGACCCACTGGAAGGGTCGTCCCATGCC
>JBJTPO010000411.1:0-9880 GCA_046075145.1 Planctomycetota bacterium | reverse complement strand
GCCCGACTTCTGAAACTCCGCGATCCCGCCGGCCATCGACTCGGCCAGGGGCAGCGGGTCGCGGGTCCGCTCGCGATCGCGGAGCACCCGGACGCGTTGCCGATCTTCGGCGATGTTGACCAGATCGAAGAACACGCTGAACGCCCGGGCCACGACCGTGGCCTGCGCCTCGTCGAGCCCGGCGATCCGCGCGTCGAGGGCGGCTTCGGCCGCGTGGTCACCGGACCGCCGAGCCCGCGCGAGCCCGCGGATCTCCTCCACGAGCGCGACCGCCTCGGGGCCGGCCAGCGAGCGGATCACGTCGCCCAGCATGTCGCCAAGCAACCGCACGTCCCGCCGCAGGAGTTCGTCTTCGACCACGGGCGGATTCCGCGGGTGGGGTGGGGAAGGGGTGGGCAGGCGGTTGCACGCGAACCGAATGCTGCGACCAGCATAGAAGCAGCAAATCCCGCGCCAACCCGCGGTCGGATCGGTGCACGTCAGGATTTCGCGAGCGTGCCTCCCGATTCCCCAGCGTGGTACCCCGTGGCGGCCGGGGGCGGCCTGTGGGCCGGGCGTTTTTATCGCGCTTCTGCCGCGCGGGCAGGCAGCGGTCGCGCATCAACGGGCTGGCGGTATCATGCGGAAATGAACAGACCCTCCATCACGCTTGCAATCATCTCGCTGGCCGCCGGTGTCGCCGTGTGGTCGCAGCCTGGCGCGGCCCAGCCCGCCACGGCCGTGGCCCCGTCGGCTGCCGCCGCGGATCCCGTCCGGATGCTCCAGTGCGAGGCCGAGGTCTCGGGAGAAGCGACGTGGGGCTACTGGGGCGACCAGCCGGGGCGATACGTCTCCTGGTCGAATCACTCCAATCGCCTGATCCCGGTCTACACCTTCGGGATCGGCCTCGACGCGGTGGCGGGGGCCAACAGCGTCTACCGCGACGAGGAGCGGCTTGCCAAGCTCTACGGCCGTCTGCCCGACCAATCGCTCAACCAGGCGGCCGACTACTTCGATCAGACCGACATCTATCGACTGCAACTGGCCGCCGCCGAAGCGGGCAAGAAGCACATCGTGCTCGTCGTGTTCGACGGGATGGACTGGACGATGACGCGGGCCGCCGCGATCGCCACAACCGGTCGCGTAGCCTACTCGGAAGGTCGTGGCACGGGCTTCGCCTTTCAGGACTACCATGGCTGCCCGACCGAGTTCGGTCTCTGCGTCACGAGCCCCGCCAACGACGGCACGAAGACCGACGTCGACGCGCAGGCCGTGAAAAACCCAGGGGGCAAGACGCCGGGTGGCTACGACGCGTCCCGCGGCGGCGCCACGGCCTGGGAGCCGCGGGCCAACCTCAGCTACCTGATCGGCCGCGACCGCGACCGGCCCCATGCCGTCACCGATTCGGCTGCCTCGGCCACGTCGCTGTGCGCCGGTCGCAAGACCTACAACGACGCGATCAACGTGGGGGCCGAAGGCGAGCAGTTGGCGCCCGTGGCCCGGCTGCTGCAGGCACGCGGGTTCGCCGTGGGCGCCGTGTCGAGCGTGCCGATCCCGCATGCCACGCCGGCCTGTGCCTACGCCAACAACGTCTCCCGTGACGACTATCAAGACATCTCTCGCGACATGCTCGGTGAGGCGTCCGTGGCCCACCCCACGCCGCTGGCCGGCCTCGACGTGGTGATCGGCGCAGGCTTCGGCGTGGAGGCCGCCGACGACTTCGCCCAGCAAGGGCGAAACTACGAGCCGGGCAACAAATACGTGGCTCCGTCCACGCTGGCGGCGATCGACGCGGCGAAGGGGGGCCGGTATCGCGTGGCCGCCCGCACGGTCGGCCGCTCGGGTGCCGGGCTGTTGGCCGCGGCGGCTCGTGACGCGGCCGAAAAGAATCTGCGGCTCTTTGGCTTCTTCGGCACGGCGGAGGGCAACCTGCCGTTTCGCACGGCCGACGGCGATTTCAATCCCGGCAACTGCAATCCCGAGGGGCCCGGCCCGGATGAAGACCGCCTGCGGAAGAAGTACGGCTCCCAGATCCATTACAGGGAAGCCGATGTCGAGGAAAACCCGACGCTCGCCGAGATGACCACCGCCGCGCTCGAGGTGCTCGGCCGCCGCGAGCGGTTCTGGCTGATGGTGGAGGCGGGCGACGTCGACTGGGCCTCCCACGCCAACAATCTGGACACCGCCATCGGCGCCGTGCAGAGCGACGACGCCGCCTTCCAGGCGGTTGTCAAGTGGATCGAGCAACGCGACGCCTGGGCCGACGCTGCCGTGATTGTGACCAGCGACCACGGCCACCTGTTCGTGCTCACCCAGCCCGAGGCCCTCGCGGTGGGGCGAGCGGTGGAGCCGACTCCATAAAAGCCCCCCGGCGCAAGCCGCGGGGATGCCGCGATCCATCCCGACGGGGCCACGAGTCGCAGACCACATCTGCTACCATGCTCACTCACCCGAGGAGCACCGCATGGCCCACCGCATCCCGATCGTCGCCGGCAACTGGAAGATGAACCTCGACCGCTCTCGCGGAGTCGCGCTGGCGACGGCCGTGTCGGGCCGCCGTGGCGAGGCGGCGGGCGTGGAACTCGTCCTCTGCCCGCCGGCCGTGTACGTGGCGCCGGTCGCGGAGGCGGTGGCCAAAGTCGGGGGCGACGTGGCCGTGGGCGGCCAAAACGCGTCCGACAAGGAGAGCGGCGCCTTCACCGGCGAGGTGGCCCCGGCGATGCTCCTCGACCTGGGCTGCCGCTACGTGATCCTGGGCCACTCCGAGCGGCGCACGCTGTACGGGGAAACTGACGCCCTCGTCAACGCCAAGACCAAGGCCGCGTTCGCGGCGGGCCTCGTGCCGATCGTGTGCGTGGGCGAGACGCTCGCCGAGCGGGAGGCGGGCCGCACCGAGGCGGTGGTGACCGAGCAGGTCAACGGCTCGCTCGCCGGCCTCGACGCCGCCAGCCTGGAGATGACGGTCGTGGCCTACGAGCCTGTCTGGGCGATCGGTACCGGGAAGGTGGCCACGCCCGAGCAGGCCCAAGAGGTGCACGCCACGATCCGGCGGCTGCTGGCGGGGTTGTCTTCGGCGGCCACGGCGGCGAAGGTGCGGATCCAGTACGGCGGCAGCGTGAAGCCTGACAACGCGGCGGAACTCGCCGCCTGCCCCGACATCGACGGGGCGCTGGTCGGGGGCGCGAGCCTCAAGGCCGACGACTTCCTGGCGATCGCGAAGGCGTTCGCGGCCGGCGTGGCCTAAAGAACGGCCCCGGGTTCCCCGCAGCCCGGGTGACCGACTATGCTTTGGGCCCGACGGCCCAATCCCGCCGGCGTTCACCGGAGTTTCTCGCCTCATGCCCCTGCTTGTCCGCTTCACGCTCGGCTTCATGCTCGTCTTCATGGCGCTGTTCCTGATCGCGCTGGTGCTGATCCAACGGGGCAGGGGGGGCGGCCTGGCCGGCGCCTTTGGGGGCGCAGGCGGCCAGAGCGCCTTTGGCACCAAGGCGGGCGACCTCTTCACGCGGATCACGGTGGCGGTGGCAGCGATCTGGATTGTGCTCTGCATCCTCGCGGTCAATGTGCTGGGCACCTCTCGGACCCGTCTGGCCCCCACGCTCGGCGGCGCTGCAGCGACCGTGCCGGCCGACGGCGCGGCGGAGACCGAGATGGAGCCGGCCGAACCTGAGACCAAGCCGGCCGAGCCTGAGACCAAGCCGGCCGAGCCTGAGACCAAGCCGGCCGAGCCTGAGACCAAGCCGGCCGAGCCTGAGACCAAGCCGGCCGCACCAGCGGCCGAGCCTGAGACCAAGCCGGCCGCACCAGCGGCCGAGTGACCATGCCCACCAGCATGACCGGCTGCGGCGAGGGAGTGGCCGCGGCGGGCGGCAGCAGCTATCGGGTCGAGTTGCGGAGCGTCAACAACCGGGCCTTCAAGTTTTCGCTCCGGGCCCGCGAAGGGCTCGTGGGGCTCGAGCCGCGGGCCGAGGCGGTCGTCCGCCGCCGCGTGCGGCGAGGCACGATCCACATGGGCCTCGATCTCACCGGACCAGCCGTCGTTGCCCCGCGGCGGATCGACCAGGTTCAACTCGCCGCCTACTTGGACGAACTGGAGGCCTTCTGCGCCGGGCATGACCTGGCCGTGCCGCGGTCGGTCGACGTCCTGCTCGGCCTGCCGGGCGTGACATGCGAGGCCGCGGCCGACTCCTCCGCGCTCGAGGTGGCCTGGCCGCTGGTGGCCGAGGCGCTCGAGCGGGCCCTCGATGCGCTCGATGGGATGCGGCGGGCCGAGGGGCAGTCGCTGGCCGACGACATGCTCGGTGCCTGCGGCGAGATCGACCGGCTCGTGGCGACGATCCGGGAGCGGGTGCCGCAGGCGGTCGCGCGGCATCGGGAGCGGCTCCAGGAGCGGGTCGCCGCGCTGCTCGTCGACCGGGGCGTGACGCTCGCCGAGTCTGACTTCGCCCGCGAGGTGGCGGTCGTCGCCGACCGCACCGACATCGCCGAGGAACTTGTCCGCCTCGAGAGCCACCTCGCCCAGTTTCGCGGCCTGCTGGCCGAGGACTCGACGGGCCGGCAGCTCGATTTCCTGGCCCAGGAGCTCGCGCGGGAGGCCAACACCGTGGCCGCCAAGAGCGCCGACGTCGGAATCGCCCACGCCGTCGTCGAGGTCAAGACGCACGTCGACCGCCTCCGCGAGCAGGTGCAAAACCTGGAGTGAGCGGCCACGTTTCTCCGGAACGGCTCCTTCCGCTACAACATCGCAATGGCAGAGCGGACCGGCAAACTCGTCGTCATCTCCGGCCCTTCCGGGGTGGGCAAGACCACGCTCCTGCGGCGGCTCCTCGCGGCGTTCCCCGCCCTCGTGCCCAGCGTCTCGGCCACCACCAGGCCGCCCCGCAAGGGGGAGCAGGACGGCGTCGATTACCACTTTCTCTCCCCCGAGGCCTTCGACCGGCGGCGGGAGGCGGGGGAGTTTCTGGAATGCTGCCGGGTCTACGGCCGGCAGCACTGGTACGGCACCCTGGTGGACGAGGTGGCCCCCCGGCTGGCCGCGGGAAAGTGGGTCGTGCTGGAGATCGACGTGGAGGGTACACTGTCGATTCTCGAAAAGTATCCCGAGGCGATCACGATCTTCGTCGAGCCATCCCATCCCGACCAGTTACTCGAGCGGCTTCGTGGCCGCGGCACCGAGTCGCCGGAGGCGATGGCTCGCCGGCTGGAAGTGGCCCGTCGGGAACTCTTGGAGGCCCATCGCTACCGCCATCGCGTCGTCAACGAAAACGTCGACGATGCGATCGAGCGGGTGCGGGGCATCCTCGCGGCCGAGGGCTTCGAGCCCGCCGCGGGCAACGCACGCCAGGCATCCATCCCCACGACCAATCGAGGAGTCAGCGCATGATCGACGACCTGCGGGAAGAGGCGATCGTCAACAAGGTGGGAGGGCGGTTCAAGCTCTCCACGCTCATCCAGAAGCGGCTGGTGGCGCTCAACGCCGGCGGCCGGCCGCTGGTCGACGTCGCCACCGACGACAAGATGCAGATCGTGATCGAGGAGATCAAGCAGGACAAGATCTTCCTCGACACCTCGATGAACCTGCGGATCACCGGCGAGTCCACCGAGGCCGGCGGCCCCTTGGATTTCGACCCCACGCTGCTGTGAGGACTGCGGCCGACTCCCTGCGCGAGTTCACCGAATGATGAGCGTCGCGGAACGGGAGATCGTGCTGGGTGTCAGCGCCGGGATCGCGGCCTACAAGGCGGCGGCCCTGGCGAGCACGCTCGTGCAGCGCGGGGCCGGGGTCACCGCCGTGCTCACCCGCAACGCCCGGCGGTTCGTCGGCGCTGCAACCTTCGCGGCCCTGACCGGCCGGCCCGTGGCCGCGCGGAGCTTCGATCCTGGCCCGTATCCGCTCGGGGCCCACATCGAACTGGCTGCGCGGGCCGATCTCGTCGTGGTCGCCCCGGCCTCGGCCGACTTTCTGGCCAAGGCGGCCGGCGGCGCCGCCGACGATCTGCTGACCACGCTGATCCTCTGCGCCGAGTGCCCCGTGCTCGTGGCCCCGGCGATGAACGCGGCGATGTGGGCCAAGCCGGCGGTCCAGCGAAACGTGGATCGGCTCGCGGCCGACGGGTTTCACGTGATCCCGCCCGGCAGCGGCTGGCTCTCCTGCCGGAAGGAGGGCACGGGCCGGATGGCGGAGCCCGACGAGATCGCGGCCGTGATCGAGCAGGTGCTCTCCGCGCAGCCGCCGCGGCTGGGGTAAGGCGGCAGGGAGCACTGCGAGATCCCGATGGCACAGATCCTGCTGACGGCCGGCCCGACGCGGGCCTTCATCGACGACGTGCGGTTTCTCACGAACGCGTCGAGCGGGCGCATGGCGGCGGCCCTGGCGGCGGCGGCTCTGGCCCGCGGCCACGAGGTGACGATCGTCAGCGGGCCGGTGCACGTGGCCTATCCACGGGCCGCCCGCGTGATCCCGGTGGTGACCACGGCCGAGATGCTCGCGGCCGCGCTGGCGGAACTCCCCCGCTGTGAGGGCGTGATCGCGGCGGCGGCGCCCTGCGACTTCGAGCCGGTGCGGAAGGTGGCCGGCAAGATTCCGCGCGCGGGTGACGGCCTCACGCTCGAACTGCGGCCCACGCCCGACGTGATCGCGACGCTCGCCCGAAAGTCGCCGCGGCGGCAGTGGTTCGTGGCCTTCGCGCTCGAGCCGGGGGCCGACCCGAAGCGTGCCTTCGCCAAGATCGAGGCCAAGCGGTGCGACCTGATCGTGGTCAACGACCTGACGGCAATGGAGGGCACCGAGACGGCCGTGACCGTCTACGACCGGCGTCACGAGGCCGTCGGCAGCCGGGCGGGCTCGAAGCGGGTGGTGGCGGGCTGGCTGATTCGGCTCTTCGAGAACCACTTCGAGCCGGGCAGCGAGTAAACTCCCGCGTCCCGTTTGGCCACTCCCTTCCGAGGCCCCGCCATGATCACCGTCGCCGTGCTGGGCGCCACCGGCTACACCGCGCTCGAGGCCATCAAGATCCTGCTCCGTCATCCGGAGGCGAAGATCGTCGCGGTCACGAGCCGGCAGGAGGGCAAGCCGCCGATCTCGACCGTTCATCCGAGCCTCGTGGGGCGGCTTGATCTGGTGCTGGAGGATCTGGAGCCCGAGGAGGTGGGCCGGCGGGCCGACTGCGTGTTCGGCTGCCTGCCGCACTGCGCGAGCGCCGAGATCCTGCCCAAGGTGCTCGCGGCCGGGGCCAAGGTGGTCGATTTCAGCGCCGATTATCGTCTTGATGACGCCGGCACCTACCTCGAGTGGTATGGCCATGACCACCCCGACGCCGGCCGGCTCGGGGGCACCGTCTACGGCCTGCCAGAACTGTTTCGGGAACGGATCGTGGGCCAGTCGCTCGTCGCGAATCCGGGCTGCTACGCGACCTCGGCGATCCTTCCCCTGGCGCCCTTGGTGAAGGCGGGCCTCGTGGAGCCGGCCGACATCATCATCGACTCCAAGAGCGGGGTCAGCGGGGCGGGGCGGCAACCGAAGCTGATGACCCACTTCCCCGAGTGCAACGAGAGCATGTCGGCCTACAACGTGGGCCGCCACCGGCACACGCCCGAGATCGAGCAGATCATCGGCCGCCACACCGGCATGCGGCCGGAGGTGATCTTCACGCCGCAACTGGCCCCGATGGACCGCGGGATCCTCTCCACGATCTACGCGCGGCCCACGAAGGCGGTCACCGAGGCCGACGTGCTGGGCCTGCTGCGCGAGGCCTATGCGGGGGAACGGTTCGTGCGGGTGGTGGACCACCTGCCCGGCACGAAGGACACGGTCGATACCAACTTCTGCGACATCACCGCCCGCGTCGTCCGCGGCCGGATCCTCCTGATCAGTTGCCTCGACAATCTGGTCAAGGGCGCCGCCGGCGCGGCGGTGCAAAACTTCAACGTCCTGTTCGGCCTGCCTGAACACGCGGGACTGCTCTGAGGGCATTTATGAATCCATCCGATCCCAGCATGCCCCACCCGATCCCCCCGCTCCCTCGCGGCTTCCGCCTGGTCGGCGTGCGGGCCGGCATCAAGCGGGACGCCACCCGCGAGGATGTGACGCTCGCGGTCAGCGATCTGCCGGCCACCGCGGCCGGCGTCTACACCACGAACCTTGTCTACGCCGCGCCGGTGGCCTACGACCGGGCCCTCACCCCGGGCCGCGGCTTCCGCGGGATCGTGCTCAACTCGGGCAACGCCAACGCCTGCACAGGCGCCCGTGGCCTGGACGACGCGCGGGCGATGGCCGCGGCGGCCGGTCGGGCGATCGGCGCGACGGCCGACGAGGTGCTCGTGCTCTCGACGGGGGTGATCGGCGAGTTTCTGCCGCTGGAGAAGATCACGGCGGGTATCGCCGCGGCGGCCGATCGGCTCGGGAGCGACGACTCGGCCGCCCTCACGGCTGCCCGCGGGATGATGACAACCGACACGCGGCCCAAACTCGCGGGCAGCTCGTTCGAGGCCGAGGGCACCCGCCACACGATGTTTGCCATGGCCAAGGGAGCGGCGATGATCGGGCCCCGCATGGCGACGATGCTGGGGATCGTGCTGGTTGATGCGGCGATCGAGCCGGCCGACGCCCAGCGGATCCTGGCCGAGGCGGCCGAGGAGAGCTTCAACTGCGTGAGCGTGGACGGCCACATGAGCACCAACGACACCGTGCTGCTCCTGGCGAACGGCGCGGCGGGGGGCAGCCCGCTGCACGGCGCCGGGCTGGCCGCCTGCGGTCGCGCCATCATGGAAGCGTGCCGCGCGCTTGCTCGTGAGATGGCCGACGACGGCGAGGGGGCCACCCACATGATCCGGATCGACGTGACCGGGGCCGCGGATCGCGAGGCGGCCCGGCGGATCGCCCGCTCGATCGCAGACAGCCCGCTGGTGAAGACGGCGATCCACGGGGCCGACCCCAACTGGGGGCGGATCGTTTCGGCGGCCGGCTATGCCGGGGTGCCGTTCGATCCGGGCCACGTGGAGCTGCGGCTCAACGGCACGCTCCTGTTCCAGGGGGGCACGCCGGTGGCCTTCGACGAGGGGTCCGTTTCGGCCTCGATTCGCAGCGCCCGTGAGACGCTCGTGGAACTGTCCGTCGGAGCGGGGCCAGGGCGGATCCGATTCTTCTCCAGCGACCTGACGGCCGATTACGTGCGTCTGAACGCCGATTACCACACGTATGCGGCCCTGGGGCTGCGCCCCAGCCTTTACGCCGCGGCCGCTAAACTGTTTGATCGACCCAGTTTCACGTTCGCCCGGAAGCCCCGCACCGCCATGCTCGCCCTCCCGTTGCCCCTCGTTCCACTCGCGGTTCCCGTGCTCGATTCGGCGCGGCCGCCCAGCGGCTTCGCAGCCGACATCCTCGGCCTGACTGGGGCGGGTCTCATGGCCGCGGTCGATCCCGATGACGACGAGGATCTCGCCGAGGACGATTTGCCGCTCGCCGAACCGACCGACGAGGAGTCGAACTTCGACGACTTCGACGACGAGTTCGACGATGACTTCGAGGAGGAGGAGAACGATCCCGATTGGGATCACGGCGACGAAGGTGAACCAGAGCCGCCGCCCGCCAAGGGGCCTGGGGGCAAGAAGTAGTTGCAGCGGCCCGAGGCCGAAAGCCGACCATGGAAGCCTAGCCATGTCCGGGATCGACACCCCCCAGTCCGTGCCTGACGAGCCCGACGCCGGGTCCGGGCCGCAGCCGCGTTCCGGAGGACGAGGCCGGCGCAAGGCGGAGCCCTGGTTCGGGAATCTGGGGCAGCTCGACTTCGACATCGAGTTCTTCGAACGAATCCTGGCCCGCAAGGTCGATTCCTTGGAGGTGCTTCGGATCCTGGCTGAACTCGTGTCGAAGAAGGGCGACGTGGCGCGGGCGGTCGATTAC
>JBJTPO010000410.1:0-1874 GCA_046075145.1 Planctomycetota bacterium | reverse complement strand
CGGGCGACGGGGACCGGCACCCCGGAGCCTGCACGTGATGAGAGGTTCGCATCGGGCGTCCGGGGAGATGGCATGGGCAACCCCGACCCGCGCAGGAGGTCGCATCCGTGCGCCGCCGACGTGGCTTACACTGGCCCGCATGGACGCCGCCGCACCCAGCCTCGAGCCGAGCCTCGCCACGCGGCTCGAGCGGCTGCCGGGCGTGGGCACCGCCCGCGCCGAGAAGCTCGCCAAGCTCGGGCTCGTCACGGTGCGGGACGCGCTGATGCACTTCCCGCGGGACTACAAGGATTTCTCCGGCGCCCACGCCGTCGCGGACTTCGTCGAGGGGGAGCATGCCTCGGTGGCAGGAACGGTGGGCGAGGTGGCCTCGCGGACCACCTTCGCCGGCCGCTCGATGCTCACCGTCACGATCGACACGCCCGGCGGACGGGTGCGTGGGGTGTGGTTCAGCATGCCGTTCATGGCCAAAAGGTTCGAACCGGGCATGCAGGTGGTGCTGGCCGGCCAGCCGCGGCGGGGGCGCGGGGGCTGGGAGTTCGCGCATCCCGAGGTCCGCTGGCTCGCCGGCGACGAGGTGGCTCACGGCTCGGAATGGCTCGCCATCTATCCTCTGGCGGAGGGCGTGCAGCAGTCGCAGGTGCGGATCGCCGTGCAGGCGGCGCTCGAGCATGCGGCCGGCATCTGCCCCGAGGCGTTTCCCGAGGCGATGCTCGCCGAGAAGGGACTCCTGCCGATCGAGACGGCGCTCAGGGAGATCCACTGCCCCTCGAGCCGCGAGGCGATCCAGGCGGCCCGGCGGCGGCTCGTCTACCAGGAGCTGTTCATGCTCCAGCTGGCGCTGCGAATGCACCGCGGGCGGCAGAAGCGGGCCCACGCGGCCCCCGCGATCGCCGTCGATACCAGGCTCGACGCCCGGATCCGGGCCCGCTTTCCCTTCGAGTTCACCGCGGCCCAGCGGCGGGTGTGCGGGGAGATCGCCGCCGACCTGGCGAAGCCGGAGCCGATGAACCGGCTCTTGCAGGGGGACGTGGGCAGCGGCAAGACGGCGGTGGCCGTTTACGCGCTCCTGGCGGCGGTGGCCACGCCGGTGCCGGTGGCCGAGGTCCCGACGAAGCCGGCCGCCGAGCCCACGGCCACGCCAGCCGCAGCGGCCGGGGCCGAGCGGTATCAGGCCGCGATCATGGCCCCCACGGAGCTGCTTGCCCGCCAGCACTTCGCCGGGCTCGAGCGGCTCCTCGCCGGCACGGGGGTCGAGGTGCAGCTGCTCGTCGGCGGCCAGACGGCGAAGGAGCGGCAGAGAATCACCGGCCGGATCGCCTCCGGCGCGACCGACATTGTGGTGGGTACGCAGGCGCTGGTGTTCGGCTCGGCCACGTTTCGCCATCTCGGCCTCGTGGTGATCGACGAGCAGCACCGCTTCGGCGTGCTCCAGCGGGCAGTGCTCCAGCAGGGTCTGGCCGAGCCGCACGTGCTCGTGATGACCGCCACGCCGATCCCGCGCACGATCGCACATGCCGTCTATGGCGACCTCGACGTCTCGACGCTCGACGAGCAGCCGCCGGGGCGCCAGCCCGTGGCCACCTATCGGGTGACGCCCGCCGAACTCGATCGGTGGTGGGAGTTCTTCCGTGGCAAGATCGCCGCGGGGCGGAGGGGCTACGTGGTCGTGCCGGCCGTGGAGGAGTCGAAGCGTGATCTGGCCACCATCTCCTCGGCCTTCGAGGAGCTTTCCCAGGGGCCGCTGGAGGCGTTTCGGCTGGGGCTGGTGCACGGTCGGCTCAAGCCTGCGGCCAAGGCCGGGATCATGGAGGACTTCCGGGCGGGGCGGCTCGACGTGCTCGTGATGACCGCCACGCCGATCCCGCGCACGA
>JBJTPO010000409.1:0-1072 GCA_046075145.1 Planctomycetota bacterium | reverse complement strand
CCTACGGCCAGCGGCACGCCGTCGAACTCGACGCCGCCCGCGACGTGGCCCGGTCGCTCGGGATCACCGACCACGTCGTGCTCACGGTGGACCTCGCGGCCTTCGGGGGGAGCGCGCTCGTCGACCCCGCCGCCGCCGTTCCCAAGGGCCGCACCGACGCCGACATCGCCCACGGCATCCCCAGCACCTACGTGCCCGCGCGAAACACCGTCTTCCTTTCCCTGGCGCTCGCGCTCGCCGAAGCCCGCGGGTCCGACGCGATCGTGCTCGGCGTCAACGCGATCGACTATAGCGGCTACCCCGACTGCCGGCCCGAGTATCTGGCCGCCTTCGAGTCACTCGCCGCGCTCGCCACCAAAGCGGGCGTCGAGGGGCACGCACCGCGGATCCTGGCCCCGCTCGTCTCGCTCTCCAAGGCCGAGATCATCCGCCTCGGTCACTCGCTCGGTGTCGAATACGGCCTGACGACCAGCTGCTACGACCCGCTCGCCGGAGGCCGCCCCTGCGGCGCGTGCGACTCCTGCCTGCTGCGAGCGGCGGGCTTCGAGGCGGCGGGGCTCGCCGACCCGCGGGTGGAGCGGTTTGCGTCATGATCGCTCGGCCGCAGAGTTTGGGGGCCCTGTTGGTGGGTGCTTGGGATTGCCCATGCCGTCTCGCCGGACGCTCTTTCGGCGTGGGCTCGGGGTCGCCGGTCCCTGTCGCCCGGACGCTCACTCCGGGCATCCTGCCCTCCGCTCGCTCGATGCTGGCCTCGCTTCGCCATCCTGGCTCCGCTCGGCCATCAACGCCGGCTCCAGGGAACCGGCAACCCCTCGCGGTCCAAGGTCGCTGGGCACTGCCCTCAGGCCGCTTGCATAGAATCCCCCCGGCGCGAGCCGGGGGGATGCCGCGAGCCATGCCGCTGATCTTTGATGCCCATCGCCGACACGCAGGGCGGGCGTCATCCCCCTTGCTTGCGCAAGGGGGCTTTTATGGCACACTCGTGGGTCCGGGTTGAGCACACCTCCCAGTGCTTTAAGCATGAAGGTCGCCTAGATTTTTGCGTCGCTGCAGTTTGAGATACTACCCCCCC
>JBJTPO010000408.1:0-3052 GCA_046075145.1 Planctomycetota bacterium | reverse complement strand
GATTTCGCGCTGGCCAACCAGCCGAGCTACCTCGACAACTACATCGAGTGGAAGCAAATGCCCTACTTGCAGAACGTCCGCGCCGGCCATTACTTCGAGCCATTTTCGCTCGAGCGCGTCACGCAGAACCGCAACAACACGTTCATGGAACGGTCGCTCGTCGACACGTTCGCTCCGGCCCGAAACATGGGCATCATGGCCTACGGCAACACGGAGGACGAACTCGCCACCTGGGCGATCGGCACCTTCCGCACCAACAGCGACAACACCGGCAACGACACCTTCGACAGCGGCCAGGCGCTGACGATGCGGGGCACCTGGCTGCCGTGGTGGGACGAGGACAGCGACGGCCGGTTTTACCTCCATCTCGGCAGCGCCTACAGCTACCGCGACGCCTACCAGAACCAGGTGCGGTTCCGGAACACCCCGGAAATCCGCAAGCAACAGCCGGCGAGCTTGTACGGCCCCGTCGGCCCGCCGTCGCCGAGCAACTACCAGAACGGTGTCCCCAGCCCCTTCGCCCCGATCTTCGTCGACACCGGCAACATCAAGGACGTCGACCATTTTCAACTCTTCGACCCGGAGTTCGCCCTGATCCTGGGGCCGCTGTCGCTGCAATCCGAGTATGCGTTTGCCGCGGTCCACCGCACCGGCCAGCCGGACCTGTTCTTCAACGGCTACATGGCCCAGCTGAGCTACTTCCTGACCGGCGAGCACCGCCCCTACGATCGCAAGCAGGGAATCCATAAGCGGGTCGAACCCTTCGAGGACTTCTTTCGCGTCCGCACCGAGTCGCAGGGAATCCAGACGGGCCTGGGGGCGTGGGAGGTGGCGGCCCGGTTCTCGAACATCGTGCTCAATGACAAGGACATCAAGGGCAACAACCTGACCGACTTCACCATCGGCCTGAACTGGTATCTGAACCCCTACACGCGATGGAAGTTCAACTACATCCGCGCGTTCCTTCAGGATGATCGCGTCGGCAACAGCCTCACCAACGCCTATGGCATGCGGTTCGACTACGACTTTTGACCCGGGGCATGACAGGGAGACGCATGATGCGGATACGGTCCATCACGATCATGGTGCTGGCGGGCGTCGTGGCCGCTGCCGGAGCAGGGGAGCCATCTGCCGGAAAGCCAAAGACGGACACCGCGCAGGAAACCACGACCCCAACGGCGAAGGCAGAGCCGAACAAGGCCGCCGCCGCGGCCTGCATGCACTGCGGTTCCACCTGCAAACTCACGCCGATCTGCATCTGCAAGCCGGGCAAGAAGAAGCAGCCCCGGAACCAGTTCGAGACGTCGTGCGAGCCGATCTGCGTCGCGGGCTGCGGCAGCAAGCCGTGGCCGTTTTCGCGAACTGAAGCGGGGCTCGGCTGCACGGGCTGTTGCGACGGACCGGGACGGTGCTCGGGCTGGGTGCGCCAGCGCAAGAAGCTCACGAACAAGACGATCGACGAGGAGGTGCCCACGATCGAGCGGCGAGTGGCTTCCATCTGCCAGACGTGCGCCGACGACGGCTGCGCTGCGACCTGCACGGCGTGCGGCTGCCTCGCCCCCTCGGAGCACCGCGCCGGCGGGTGGTGGGCCCGGTTCGCCTGCTGGCTCGAGCCCTGGTAAGAAGAGGGTCGCCAGTCCCCACGTCGAGGGCCGCGGATTTCCCGGCGGTGGTGCCGGCTGCCAAACAACAGCCCGGCCGCCCCCATGCACATCCTCCCCGTCACGTCTGCCGCCCTCGCCCCCGCCGCGGAGGCCGACGTCGTGCTCGTGCCCGGGCGGGCGGCCTACCTGCCGGCGACCCAAACGCTGCTCGTGGCCGATCTTCACCTCGGCAAGGCGGCGACGTTTCGCAGCCGGGGGATCCCGGTGCCCGAGGGCTCGGCGCAGAAAGACCTCGCCCGGCTCGCGCAGCTCGTGGCGGCCACGCAGGCCAGGCGGCTCGTGGTGCTCGGCGATCTCTTTCATGCCAAGAGCGGCTGCACGACCGAGGTGTTCGCCGAGTTCACGGCGACCCGGGACCGGTTTCCCGGCACCGAAGTGCTGCTGGTGGCGGGCAACCACGACCGCGCCGTCGGCCGGCTCCCGGCGGGGCTCGGCATCGACTCCGTCCTCCGGACGCACGACGAGCCGCCGTTCCACTTCGTCCACGAGCCGGGCACACCGCTGCCCGAGCCCGATCGCGACGAGCCGTTCACGATCGCCGGCCACCTCCATCCGGTGATCGCGCTGGCCTCGCCCTCCGGCGACCGGCTCAGCGACCGCTGTTTCGTGGCCGAGCCCGGTCTGCTCGTGATGCCGGCCTTCGGCTCGTTCACCGGCGGGCACCGCGTGGCGGCGACGGCGCAGTCGCGGATCTGGATCGCCCGCGATGACGGCGTCGTGGACGTGACCCGGATGGTGCAACTGGCCCGCTGACCACGCTTCAGCCGGCGGCGAACCGCTTGGCGACCTCGTCCCAGTTGACGACCTGCCACCAGGCCTTGATGTAGTCCGGCCGGCGGTTCTGGTAGGTGAGGTAGTAGGCGTGCTCCCAGACGTCGAGGCCGAGGAGCGGCTCCTTGCCCTGGGAGATCGGCGTGTCCTGGTTGGGCGTGGCCACGATCTCGAGGCCATCGGGCCCCTTCACGAGCCAGGCCCAGCCGCTGCCGAACTGGCCGGCCGCGGCGGCCCCGAACAGCTCCTGGAACTTCTCCACCGAACCGAACTTCGCCGCGAGCGCCGTGGCCAGCTTGCCTGCGGGGGCGTTGCCCTCCCGCGGGGCCCGCATCAGCGTCCAGAAGAGCGTGTGGTTGGCGTGGCCGCCGCCATGGTTCCGCACGGCCGTCCGCACCGCCTCGGGGATCCCAGGCAGGTCGGCGAGCAGCTGCTCGACCGTCTTGCCGGCCAGTGACGGCTCGCCGGCCACCGCGGCGTTGAGCTTGTCGATGTAGGCCTGGTGATGCTTCGTGTGGTGGATCGTCATCGTCTTCTCGTCGATGACCGGCGCGAGCGCGTCGTACGCGTAGGGCAGCGGCGGGAGTGAGAAGGCCGCATCGGCGCCGAGAAGACGT
>JBJTPO010000407.1:0-2902 GCA_046075145.1 Planctomycetota bacterium | reverse complement strand
CGTTGACCTTGGCCCCCATGAGGCGCATCCGGAAGACGTTGAGCGCCTGGCGGCGGACGTCCTCGGCGCCCATGTAGATCTCGCAGGGGATTCCGAAGCGCGCGCAGGCGGTGGCGGTGGCCACGCCGTGCTGGCCGGCGCCCGTCTCGGCGATGATCCGCCGCTTTCCCATTCGCATCGCCAGCAGGCCCTGACCGAGCGTGTTGTTGATCTTGTGGGCGCCGGTGTGGTTGAGGTCCTCCCGCTTGAACCAGATCTGGGCGCCGCCGGCCTCCCGGGTGAGCCGTTCGGCGAGGTGCAGCGGGGTGGGGCGGCCCACGAAGGTCGAGAGCAGCCGGTCGAGTTCGGCCGTGAAGGCGGGGTCGGCGAGCGCGTCGTCGTAGGCCCGTTCAAGCTGGTCGAGGGCGGCCGAGAGCGTCTCGGGCACGTAGCGGCCCCCGAACCGACCGAACCGGCCGAGGGCATCGGGGACGCTGGAGACGGGGGTCGAGATGGTAGCCATGCGAGCATTGTAACCAGCTTTGGGGAGCGGCCCATTGGAGAGGGGCGTGGCGGTCGAACGTCGTGGGTGCCGCAGGCTCGGGGTTGCCCACACCATCTCGCCGGCCGCTCCCTCCCGGGCATCCTGCCCTGCGGTCGCTCGATGCCAGCTCGCTTCGGCATCCTGCCTGCGCTCGCTATCAACGCCGCTCGATTGGCATGGGCAACCCCTCGCGGTCAACTGGGATCCCGTCGTTGGATCGGTACGATAACTCGCCATGCCCGAGCTTCCCGAGGTCGAGACGATGTGCCGCGGCCTGGTGGGGGTCGTGGGCCGGCGGATCGTGGCGGCGACGCTGCCCCGCAGCAGGGTACGGCCGCTCCGTGTTCGTCCCGCGGGGGCCGTGCTCCTGCGGCGACTGGCCGGGCGGCTGATCGCGGGCGTGCACCGGAGGGGCAAGCGGGTGGTGATCGAGGTCGCCGAGGTGGGCGGCCGGCCGCGGGAGTGGCTGGTGATCGAGCCGCGGATGACCGGGCAGATGCTGGTCGTCGATCCGCCCACCGAGGAGCATGTGCGGCTCGTGGTGCAACTCGCCGAAGGGCCCGTGCCCCGGTTTCTGTTTTGGGATCGCCGCGGCCTGGGCACGATTCGACTGCTGGATGATCGCGGTCTCGAACTCGCGTGCGGCAGATCGAAACTCGGGCCCGACGGGCTCGTCGTGACGGGTGACGACCTCGCGACGCGGTTGGGCCGCTCCCGACGCGCCGTGAAGGCCGCGCTCCTCGACCAGCGCGCCGTGGCGGGGATCGGCAACATTTACGCCTCGGAGGTCCTCCATCGTGTCGCGATCCATCCACGCACGAGCTGCCGACGCATTCGCCGCGAACACTGGGAGCGGATCGCCGCCGCCACCCGTCGCGTGCTCACCGAGGCGGTCGCGCTCGAGGGTTCGAGCATCGGCGACGAGACCTACCGCACCGCCGACAGCCGCCCCGGCCGCGCGCAGAAACGTCATCGCGTCTACGACCGGGAGGGCAAACCCTGCCGCCGCTGCCGCACCCCCATCGAACGCATCGTGCTCGCCCAACGTGCCACGTTCTTCTGCCCCGTTTGCCAAGCGAGATAGGCGAGATCAGCGAAAGTAAGTCGCTCACGAAGGGCGGCCGATGTTCCGGTGCTGCCATCGGTCCGCCAGGGGGCGACCGGGCCAATCGAGCGGCGTAGGAAACCGAGCGGAGCCAGGGCACCGATCAAAAAGGGGACAGTCCCCTCTGGGGACAAAAAGGGGACAGTCCCCTTTGGGGACAGTCCCCAGAGGGAGCGTCAAGGGAGATGGCTCGGGCACCCCCGAGCTCGCGTCACCCAGGACCTCCCATTTTTCGGTAGAATCCGCCACCGCTGAGCCCGTGAGCACCCGGAGCCACCACCATGCCCACCCACCGCACGGTCATCTCCCGCCGCCATCTCCTCGCGGGAGCCGCCGGCACCGCCGGGCTGCTCGCGTCGCGTGGGTCGCTCCTGGCGACCGAGCCCGCACCGCCGGCCGCCAAGTCGGCCGAGTCGCTCGCCGCGGTGCTCCACGACTCGCTCACCCCGGAGCAGCGGAAGAAAATCTGCTTTGACTGGGACTACAAGCATCCCACGTTCGGCCTGCTCCGCACCCGGGTCGGCAACAATTGGAACGCCACCGAGCCCGATGTCGCCGGCACGTTCTTCACCAAGGATCAGCAGCGGCTCGTGCGGGAGATCTTCGAGGGCCTGATCGAGCCCGAGTGGCACGCCCGGTTCGACAAGCAGATGGAGGACGACTGCGGCGGCTTCGGCCACGGCCACTCGATCGCGCTGATCGGCGAACCAGGCAGTGGGAAGTTTCAGTTCCTGCTCACCGGCCGCCACATGACGCTGCGTTGTGACGGCGATGCGGCCGAGCACGTCGCTTTTGGCGGGCCGATCTTCTACGGCCACGACGCCGGGGGCTTCAACGAATCGAAGGACCATCCCGGCAACGTGTTTTGGCCCCAGGCCCTCGCGGCGAACCGCGTCTACGAGATGCTGGATGGCAAGCAGCGGACGGCCGCGCTCGTGAGCCGGCTGCCGAAGGAGAATGCCGTCGCGTTTCGCGGCCGCAAGGAGCCCATCCCGGGGATCGCCGTCTCGGAGCTCTCGGCCGACCAGCGGGAGGAACTGGAGAAGGTGCTGGCGATCCTGCTCGAGCCCTACCGGACGGCGGATCGGGACGAGGTCCGTGGCTGCCTGGGGCGGCAGGGGGGGCTCGCCGACTGCCGGCTGGCTTTTTATTCGCAGGGGGACCTCGGCGACGACAAGGTCTGGGACAACTGGCGTCTGGAAGGCCCGGCGTTCGTGTGGCACTTCCGGGGCGCGCCGCACGTGCACGTGTGGGTGAACGTGGCCGACTCGCCC
>JBJTPO010000406.1:0-6918 GCA_046075145.1 Planctomycetota bacterium | reverse complement strand
ACTGTCCCCGCAGGGGACTGTCCCCTTTCACCATCACCTCCGATGCCACGAGCACAACGCGACCAGACACCGCCGCCCGCCGGCTTCGCGGCGGCCCCCGACGACGGCGGGCTTTCCATCGACCGGCTCGCCCAGGCCTTTGCGGCCATGATGGGCCAGGCGGATGCGCCGCCGCCGACGGATGCCGTGGTGCAGGTCGACGCCTCTCCCGACCTCGACGACGCGGCCGACGACCAGTGCCCCGTCAGCCCGCTCGCGATCCTCGAGTCGCTCTTGTTCGTGGGCCTGCCGGGCGGAAAGCCGCTCTCGAGCACGACGGTGGCGGGGCTGATGCGGGGGGTGCGGCCGCAGGAGGTGGACGACCTCGCGTTGGAGCTCGACCGCCGCTACCGGGCCGACAACTGCCCCTTCGAGGTGGCTTCGCGGGATGACGGCTGGGTGCTGCGGCTGCGGCCGGAGTTTGCCGGCTTCGGCACGCTCGTGGAGCGAAAGGTCAGGCAGGTGCGGCTCGATGCGGAGTCGCTCGACGTCTTGGCGCTCGTGGCCTGGCATCAGCCGGTGCCGCGGGATCGGCTCGTGGAACTGGGGTGCGACGCCCGGCCGGCGACGCTTCGGGCGCTGGTCCGCCGCGGCCTGCTCGCGCTCGAGCAAGGCGGCGATGCGGAGGCGGGGGCCATGTATATCACGACCCCGAAGTTTCTCGAGGTGTTCAGACTCGAGAGCCTGGCCGATCTGCCGCCGCCCAACGAGCCTCCCGGGTGAACGGCGCCGTGCTCAGGGCCAATCACCCCCGCACCGCCGCCAGCGCCTGCTCCTTCGTCGCGATCTTGCCGTCGAGTTGGAGCCGCCTTGCCCTCGCCAGCGCCGCGCCCACCGCCGGCCCGGCGGGCACACCGGCCGCCAGCAGGTCGATGCCGGTGAGCAGCGGTGGCGGGTCGATCTCCGCTCGCGGCCGCGCGGTCTGCGCCGTGAACCAGGCCGCGGTGGCGGCGTCGCCCAGGCCACGGGCGGCGCGGGCCCGGAGCAGGTCGGCGAGCAGCGGCGCCCGTGAATCGGCCACCCAGGGCTGCACCACCGACCAGGGGCGAAGCGCGAGGTCGGTGGTCGAGCCGAGCTCGTCGAGCGCCGCGTGCAGCCACGCGATCGCCTTGGTCTCATGGTTCGAGAGCCGCAGCCGGCCGGCGATCCGCGCGGCCGTGGTGGCGCCGAGGTCGGCCGCCAGCACCGCGAGGGCATGCGGCAGGACGGGTTCATCGAGCGCACCGACGACCGCCGCGTTGGCCGCCCAGCGCTCGCCGACCGATCCACGTGCTGGCGCCAGCTCTGGCAGCACTTCGCCGGCCAGCCCGGTCTCGGCCAAGAGCAGGAGCGCCCGCTCACGGCCGGGCCGTTCAACCATGGCCCGCAGTTCGGCCGCGATTCGCTCGGGGCTGACGGCGGCCACGAGATGGGCCATCCGCTCGATGGCCGCCCGCGTCTCGCCGTCGAGCACGAAATTGAAGAAGGCCGTGAACCGGACGGCCCGCAGCATCCGCAGGTGGTCCTCGCCGAACCGCTGCGCGGGCACCCCGATCGCCCGCACAACGCCCGCTGCTAGGTCGGCACGGCCGCCGACGAAGTCGTGGACGTCGCCCGTGAGCGGGTCGAGAAACAGCCCGTTGATCGTGAAATCCCGACGCTTCGCGTCCTCACGGGCCGAGCAGAAGGTGACTCCGGCCGGGTGTCGGCCGTCGGTGTATTCCGCATCGGCGCGGAACGTGGCCACCTCGACCTGCCCGGCTCCGTCGGGGCCCAGGACGGTGATCACGCCAAAGGCGGCGCCGATCGCGAGCGTTCGCCGGCGCCCGAACACGTTCCTCACAATTTCCGGGGTGGCGGCGGTGGCGACGTCGTAATCCGCGGGAGTTCGGCCCAGAAGCTCGTCGCGGACGCAGCCGCCGGCCCAGTAGGTCTCGTGGCCGGCGACCCGCAGCCGGCCGACCACGGCGGCCGCAAACTCACGCGCAGCGGCAGGGTCGGTCGGAGGGGGTGCCATGGAGGGGGGCGAACCGTTGACGGGCCACAGGCGGGTGGCCTAAGATTTTGGTATCGGGGGCATCGATCCCGGGCACATTTTCATCTGCGATTCGCCCGGGCTGGGTTTCCCGGTTGTCTTTTCCATAGTTTCATTCGTTTTATCGTCAGTCCGCAAGGACGGAGGTTTTTCATGTCCACGTTCCATCCCAATTCGAAGCGGCGGGGCTTCACCCTCGTCGAACTCCTGGTGGTGATCGCGATCATCGCCACGCTGATCGGCCTGCTCCTGCCGGCCGTGCAGAGTGCCCGCGAGGCGGCCCGGCGAACCGGGTGCAGTTTCAATGTCCGCGGCCTGACCCAGGCCATCATGGTGTACGAGTCGACGAAGCGGCGGCTGCCATCCGTAACGGATCGTAATCCCGCCGCTGGCAACCGCGCAACGGGCGTTAACACGGTCGCTTCCCCCACAGGGGCGGGCTACAGTTGGATCTTCCACATCCTGCCATACATGGAAGAGGGCTCGATGTACAACAACGTATCGACGAACACCAACAAGTTCGCTAACTCGCCTTGGGATACTCAGGCGATGACGGGACAGAACAACACCGGCGTGGCGGCCCGGACCGTGGTTATCTCGCAGGTGGTCTGCCCATCGTTTTCGGGCGGCTCGCTTACAACCATGGAGCCAGCGAGCGGCAGCTCTCAACCCTCTACCGGCGGATTAGCTGGCTTAGGCATTACGTGCTACAAGGCGATGGCTGGCGTCGGCTATCCGAGTCCTGGAACGATTACAGCGGTCGCGGGGCCGGGCGACATCCCCTCCGTTGCCTCCAAGGGCCCGATTCAGTTTTCTCCGGATCAGCCCAATGTCGTTTCGGGTGCCGGCTCGCCTCAGTCGGCCGTCGCGGACGGTATGTCAAAGACGGTCATGATCGCGGAAAGCAAAGAGAATCAAAATGCAGCATGGATCGATGGCAACACCGCTTGGGTCGTGGCGGTCAGGCCAGGGGGCACGCCGACTTTTGCCAACGGCACGTGGGCTCTTGGGTCGGCCGTTGTCGGCCTCAATGCGCCGCCGCTTTACATGACGGGCTTCAAGGGCGGAAACTGGGCGTTCGGCAACTCCAGCGACCATCAAGGAGGCATTGTCCTCCACGCGTTCGGCGATACGCACGTTTCGCAGATTACGGCCGACGTCGATCCGGCCGTCTACATGGCGATCTGCTCTCGGAATAGTGGCGAATCAGCCTCGCTTCAGGAGTGACAGCACGGCCGCCTGATCGTGCGATATGACCTTAAAACCGGACGCGGCCGGGAGCATCCCGGCCGCGTCTTCTTTTTTGCCGGTTTCCACCAAGGCCGGCCCGCGGCTATTCTCGCGGTATGTTCAAAGCGCGCTTCGGCGCCTGTCCGCCATCTCCGAGGAATCTAACCATGTCCACCTTCAATGGCCTGTCGCTCTCTCGTCGTGATGCCCTCCAGTCCGCGGCAGCCGGTGTCGCCACGCTGGCGGCCCTCCGGGGCGTCCACGCCCAGAACCCCTCGAGCGATGCGATCAAGGTGGGCCTGATCGGGGCCGGGGGCCGAGGCACCGGGGCCCTCCAGCAGACGCTCTCCGTGCCGGGCTCGAACGTGAAACTCACGGCCGTCGCCGATGCCTTCCAGGACCGGGTCGATGGTGCCCTCAAGAGCGTCGAGGGCATGAAGGACAAGGTCGACTGCCCGGAGGATCGGCGGTTCGCGGGCCTCGATGCGGCCCAGCGGCTGATCGACCTGCCCGACGTGGATCTCGTGATCCTGGCCACGCCCCCGGGCTTCCGCCCCTTCCACTTCGACGCCGCCATCAAGGCGGGCAAGCATGTCTTCATGGAAAAGCCGGTCTGCATCGACTCGTTCGGCGCCCGGCTCTGCCTCGAGGCCGCAAAGCTCGCCGATGAGAAGAATCGCAAGGTGGTGGTCGGCCTCCAGCGGCGGTACGAGAACAGGTATCGCGAGACCATCGCCCGGATCCGCGAGGGGCTCGCCGGCGACATCATCGGCGGGCAGGTCTACTGGAATGGATCGGGCATCTGGTACCGCGATCGCCAGCAGGACCAAAACGAGATGCAGTTCCAGGTCAACAACTGGTACCACTTCAACTGGCTGTGCGGAGACCACATCTGCGAGCAGCACGTCCACAACATCGACGTCGCCAACTGGGTGCTCGGAGTCGACGCGCCGCAGGGCTATCGCCCGGAGGCCGCCTACGGCGTCGGGGGGCGGCAGGATCGGGGCAAGAACAGCGAGATCTACGACCACCACGCGGTCAACTTTTCGTATCCCAACGGCGTGCGGATCGCCAGCCAGTGCCGCCAGTTCGCGGGTGGCGACGGCCGGGTCAACGAGGAGTTTCAGGGCACGAAGGGCTACGTCCGGATCGGCGAGATCACCGACTACGACGGCAAGGTGCTGTGGAAGTTCGAGGGCCCGAACCCCAACCCCTACCAGTTCGAGCACGACGAGCTGCACGACGCGATCCGGAACGACAAGCCGCTGAACAACGCCTACTACGGCGTGACCGCCAGCTTCGCCGCGGTGCTGGGTCGGCTCGCCACGTACTCCGGAAAGCAGTGGGATTACGAGCAGGCGCTGGCCGCCGACTACCGGCTGATGCCCGAGAATCCCACCTGGGACTCGGCGCCGCCGGTCATGCCCGACAAGGACGGAAACTATCCGTTCCCGATGCCGGCTTCGTACAAGATCGTGGACGTGACGAAGCTCGGGAAGTCATGATCGTCGGCGTTCCGCGGGAGACCAAGCGGGACGAGTATCGTGTCGGCCTCCTGCCCGTCGGGGTCGAGGAGCTGGTGCGAGCCGGCCACGAGGTGCTCGTTGAACGCGGGGCCGGCACCGGTTCCGGAATTGCCGACGACGCCTTCGCGGCCTGTGGCGCCGCGGTCGTTGATTCGGCGGCCGAGGTCTTCGGTCGGGCTGACCTGGTGGTCAAGGTCAATGAGCCCCAGCCGCCCGAGTTGGCTCTGGTCCGCCCTGGCCAGGCGGTGTTCACCTACTTTCACTTCGCCGCCTCGCGGCCCTTGACCGAGGGCTTCCTCGCCACCGGAGCCACGGCGGTGGCCTACGAGACGCTGCGGGATGCCGCCGGACGGTTGCCGCTCCTGATCCCGATGAGCGAGGTGGCGGGGCGGATGAGCATTCAGGAAGGGGCGAAGTACCTCGAGAAGCCACAGATGGGGCGGGGCATCCTGCTCGGTGGCGTTCCGGGCGTGGCCCCGGCCAACGTGCTCGTGCTCGGCGCTGGGACGGTGGGGGCCAACGCCGCCAAGGTGGCTGCCGGCTTCGGGGCCAACATCGCGCTCCTTGACACGAACCTGGAGCGGCTCCGCTATCTCGCTGACGTCACGCCCCCCAACATCGACTGCCTCTACTCCGACCGGCACGCGATCCGCGAGCGGCTCGGCTGGGCTGACCTCGTGATCGGCAGCGTGCTGATTCCCGGGGCCCGGGCCCCGCACCTCGTCACCAGGGAAGACCTGGCGCTCATGAAGCCGGGAGCCGTGATCATCGACGTGGCGATCGATCAGGGGGGCTGCGTCGCCACCAGCCGGCCCACGACCCACGCCAACCCGACCTACGTCGTCGACGACGTGGTGCACTACTGTGTCACGAACATGCCGGGCGCCGTGGGCCGCACGAGCACCCACGCCCTCTGCAACGCCACGCTGCCCTACGCGCTCGCACTCGCGAGCGCCGGCGTGGCCTCGGCGGCCCGTTCGAGCCCGGCGATCCGTTCCGCGGTGAACGTCTTCGAGGGCCGGCTGGTGCAGCCCGCCGTGGCCGCAGCCTTCGGCCTTGCCTGCGAGCCCTTCGATCCATGAGCCGCACCGTGGGAGGCCCCCCCGAGTCGCTGCGGTGGGTGGGTGACGTCACCGGGCACCTCGAGATCCTCGACCAGACCCGGCTGCCAGGGGCGCTCGAGTGGGTGGCCTGTCGCGATGTGGCCACCGTCGTGGAGGCGATCAAGAGCCTGCGGGTCCGCGGAGCCCCGGCGATCGGAATCGCGGGCGGCTACGGGCTGGTGGTGGCGGCCGGCGAGGCCCTGCGCGACGGGCTCGCCCCGGAAGCCGCGCGGGCCCATGTGCTCGCTCGGGCGGAGGAACTGGCCACGGCCCGCCCCACGGCCGTGAACCTCCGGTGGGCCGTGGAGCGATGCGTCGCGGCGCTCGACCACCTGCCCGGCGACGCGAGCGCTGACGCGCTGGGGCGCGCCCTGCTGGGCGAGGCCCGGGCCATCCATGCCGAGGACCGCGAACTGTGCGCGGCGATCGGCCGTCACGGCGCAGCCGTGCTCCCCGCGGGCGACATCCTCACCCACTGCAACACCGGCGCGCTCGCCACCGGCGGCGCCGGCACGGCCCTGGGGGTGATCACGGCAGCCTGGGATTCGGGCCGCCGATTCACCGTGTTTGCCGACGAGACTCGACCGCTCTTCCAGGGAGCCCGGCTCACCGCCTGGGAACTCGTCGAGCGGGGCATCCCGGTCACGGTGCTCTGCGACTCGGCCGCCGGCCACCTCCTGGCCACCGGCCGGATCGCCGCGGCGATTGTGGGCGCCGACCGGATCACCGCCTGTGGTGACACGGCCAACAAGATCGGCACCTATTCGCTCGCCGTGCTGGCCGCGGCCCACGGCGTGCCCTTCTACGTGGCGGCCCCGTCGAGCACGTTCGACCTGGCGATCGACTCTGGCGCCGAGATTCCGATCGAGGAGCGGGCAGCCGACGAGGTGCTCGCGCCCCTGGGCGTGCGGGCTGCGCCAGCCTGGGCCGCGGCCTTCAATCCCGCGTTCGGTGATGATGCCGCGGATCAGCCGGGCCGGGGTCACGTCGAAGGCGGGATTGAAGG
>JBJTPO010000405.1:0-2963 GCA_046075145.1 Planctomycetota bacterium | reverse complement strand
ACGGACGTCGGGCACCAGTATGGCACCACGACTCCCCCCGGAGCGCCCCCCGCCCCCGCGCGAGAAATGTCACGTTCGGGTCCTGGATTTTTCCCCGTTTTGCATTCCGGGCCCCGGCCAGCGGGAGCCCAACCCGTGCCTGGACGCCATCCCCTGGTGCCACAACTTCGCCAAACACGGG
Source organism: Planctomycetota bacterium (assembly GCA_046075145.1). Classification (GTDB taxonomy): domain Bacteria; phylum Planctomycetota; class Planctomycetia; order Pirellulales; family UBA1268; genus QWPN01. Next base: position 2,782 of record JBJTPO010000405.1, on the reverse strand, counting down.
AAAAACGAAGTTGTGGCACCACATGTATTGCGGCACGGCCCTCCGCCCTGTGCTGGTTTTCCCCTCACCGCCCCGGGTGCTGGCGACCATGCCTGGTGCCACAACTTCGCCAAACCCGAGAAAAACGAAGTTGTGGCACCACAGGTGTGTCTGCATTGAGAGCCGCTCCCCCGCCCTGGCCCACGCGATCAAACCCATGCGTGGTGACACAACTTCGCCAAACACGGGAAAAACGAAGTTGTGGCACCACGCGTTCAGCAGCACAGCCCTGGCCCCTGTCTCGCTGACCCGGCCGCCAGCAATCATGCGTGGTGACACAACTTCGCCAAACGCGGCGAAAAAGAAGTTATGGCACCAGAGGGATCCACAATGAGCTTCTACCGCCCCACCTACGACCGGCTGATGTCACTGCCCGAGGCAGCGACCTACCTCCGCGGGCTCACCGGCAAAAAGCCACACATCTCGACGATCTGGCGATGGTGCCTCAAGGGCTGCAAGGGCGTGAGGCTCGAGAGCATCTGCGTGGGCGGCAGGCGGATGGTGTCCGCCGCGGCCATCGACCGATTCATCGATGACTGCACGCGGCGGCAGACCGCCCCCGAGGCGCAGCCCGTGGTGCCGCGGCCGCAGTTGGCAGCCCACGTCATGCGGCACAACGAACGCCGCCGGGCCGAGATCGAGGCCGCCCGGCGCCGAGTCGACGAATTGACCGGCGTCACCAGACGGGCGGCGGCCGGGCGAGCGGCATTAGCCTCCCCATGCGCAGGCCGGCCTTCGCGGCCAGCGTCCGCGAGCCAGTCGGCCGATGGGCCGGATCGTCCGGAGCTTTCTCCGGGCTAACCGCCCGCTCGGGCCGGGTGAATCCCGGGCCAAAAAAGCGTAAGCGAGGTTTGCAGGGGTGCCCTTACGATCTGACGCATGGATCGAAAGGAGCGAGTCATGACGCGTCATGAGCCGTCATGTGCCGCATGTCACGCCGCTGAAAGGAGTCGTCGATGAGAGACCGTGAGTCGCCGGATCGGCCTCATGCCCCGCGTTCCCCGGAAATATCTCCGAAGGAAAACCCGTTTTTCCGTGGCGGCAAAGCCGACGGCGGGCCCCGCCGTCTGGTCCTTCGCCCCAGGGATGCGGCCAAGGCCCTCGGGCTCAGCACGTCGACCCTCAACCGGCTCGCCAGGGCCGGCGAGATCAAGTGCATCCGGCTCGACCGCATCACGCTGTACCCGGTGGAGGCTCTGGAATCCTGGCTGAAGTCCAAGCTCGAGGGTGCCGAGCCGAACGACCTCGGCCCCGGGGGATCCTGAGAGAAGGCTCCGGCCCGGCGAGGAGGATTTGCAATCGGTTTCCGTGAATGATCTGGTGGAAGACCCCAAGTGCCTTGATTGGTGAGTTCTGCAGAGGAGGTGAACCATGGCAACACTCGATGCTGAGATCGGCCCCCGCGGGTCGACGTGGCGCGTCCGTTTCCTCGCGCCCGACAACCGCCGCATCACGATCCGGCTCGGCAAGATCCCGAAGCGGACGGCCGAGAGCGCGAAGGTGAGGATCGAACTTCTCGTCGCCGCCAGGATCGCCGGCCATTCGCTCGACGCCGAGACGGCTCTCTGGATCTCGTCGCTGAGCGACGGCATCCACGCCCGACTGGTGAAGGCGGGGCTCGTGGCTCCGCGGGAAGAAGTTGTCGTCCCCGAGAAGACCGTCGTCCGGCTCGGCGACCACATCGACCGCTACATCCACAGCCGGGCGAAACTGAAGCCGAACACGCTGCGGAACTACCAGACGACCAGGCGACTGCTCGTCACGCATTTCGGGACCAACGAGCCGGTCGAGGAGATCCACGCCGGGCGGGCCCGGGACTACCGGGAATGGCTGGCCAAGAAATACGCGTCGGCCACGGTCGCCCGGGAGGTCAAGCGGGCCCGGCAGTTCTTCGAGTATGCGAAAGACTGCAAGATCATCGCCGACAACCCCTTCGCCAAGATCCAGGCCGGCTCCAAGCGGAATACGGCCCGGAAGTTCTTCGTGAGCCGCGAGAAGATCGACGCCGTCCTGGCGGCCTGCCCGGATAACGAGTGGCGGCTGATCGTGGTGCTGGCTCGGTATGCCGGCCTCCGCATCCCCAGCGAGCTCGAGGAGCTGACGTGGGAGCGGATCGACTGGGAACACAACCGCTTCACCGTCATCGTCAAGAAGAAGGAGCACATCGACGGGCATGGCACGCGAGTGGTGCCGATCTTCCCCGAGGTGCGTCCCTACCTCGAGCAGGCGTGGGCCGAGGCGCCGTCCGGGGCCATGTACGTCGTCCCACGCGGACGCACGGGCAACGTGAACCTCCGCACGGGCCTGTTCAAGATCCTCGACCGTGCGAGCGTCGCCCAGTGGCCCAAGCTCTTCGTGAACCTTCGGGCCAGCCGCGAGACGGAACTAATGCGGAGTGAGCCCGCCCACGTCGTCCACGCGTGGCTCGGCAACTCCAAGGAGGTCGCCGAGGATCACTACCTGATGGTGACCGACGAGGACTTCGAGCGGGCCTCGAAAGGGACTGCGGGGTTCGGCGCGGAAGTCGCTTCGCGGACGCGGTCACCCGCACTAAGAAATCCGGACCAAATTCCGGACCACTCAGTGCAGGTCAGATGCAATCCGGAGCGATCACCGGAAACAAAAACACCTGCACACCCCGCAGATCGCGAGGTGTACAGGTGTTCAGATACCCCCACGGGGAGTCGAACCCCGGTTTTCGGACTGAGAACCCGACGTCCTGGGCCACTAGACGATGGGGGCG
>JBJTPO010000404.1:0-5073 GCA_046075145.1 Planctomycetota bacterium | reverse complement strand
CGGCGGCCCGGCGGCTCGACAGACCGCTCGACAAGCTCGAAAACCGGGGCGACGGCTATCGCGCACGGCTCCGCGACGGCTATCTCCGCGAGGCGGCCGCGGCGCCCGAGACGATCCGCCTGATCGACGCCTCGGCCGCCCCCGACGAGGTCGCCGCGCGGATCCGCCGCGCCGTCGGGGAACGGTTTTCGGAGCTCGCCTAGCGCGGGGGCGACACCATGGCGTGGCAGGGCATCGAGGGGCACGACGCGGTCGCCGCCATGTTCGCGGCGGCCGAAGCCCACGGCCGCATCGCCGGTTCATATCTTTTCATCGGACCGCCGGGGGTGGGCAAGGGCGCCTTCGCGCGGGCCTTGGCGAAGTCGCTCGCGTGTCCGGCACCGCAGCCTGGTCTCGTGGCCTGCGGGCGGTGTGCCTCCTGTGTTCAGGCCGCTGCCGGCAGCCATCCCGACATCGACATCGTGGCCAAGCCCGAAGACCGGGCCACGATCCCGCTCGAAGCCTTCATCGGCGACGCCGAGCACCGGATGCGGGAGGGTCTCTGCTGGCGGATCCTGCTCAAGCCGGCGCTCGGCGGCCGCAAGGTGGCGATCGTGCTCGACGCGGATCACCTCACCGACGAGGCGGCCAACTGCCTGCTCAAGACGCTGGAGGAGCCGCCGGCCGGCGCGGTGATCATCCTCGTGGGCACGGGCCTCGAGCGGCAGCTGCCCACGATCCGCTCCCGCTGCCAGGTGGTGCGGTTCGGCCCGCTCGTTCCCGACACCGTGCGCCGGCTGATCGCCGCAGAGCTCGCGCGGCGGGGCGACGAGACAGCCGCTGCCACGATCGCCGCCGCGGCCGCCGCCTCCGGCGGGAGCCTGGATCGCGCCCGGCTGCTGCTCGATCCGGAGGTGGGAGGATTTCGGGGGCGGCTCCTCGAACTGCTTGGAAACCGGCCGCTGCGCGGAGTCGAACTCGCGCGTGAACTCAACGCGATCGTGGAGGCCGCGGGCAAGGAGGCTCCGCCACGCCGGGCCCGGCTGGCCGCCCTTCTCGATGCGGCCGTCGAGTTCCACCGCGCCGCGCTGCGGGCGAGCGCCGGCAGCGAGCGGCCGACCGATCCCGCCCTCGACCGGGCCGTCGCCGCCTGGGCGGCCGACACCGACCAGGCCACGGCGGGGCTCGAGGCCACGCTCGAAGCCCTCGACGCGATCGACCGCAACGCCCATCTGCCGACGCTCGTCGACGCCTGGACGGCGGTGCTCGAGGCCCCGCGGCTTGCCCACTCTGCCTGAGCCGGCCGGCCCCACGCCGCAGGCTTCCCAGGCTTCCACCCTCGGGCTCGGCCCCCACCCGACCGGCTGGAAAACCCTGCGGGCGAGTTCGGGCTGGGATCGATTCTTCCGATCGTGCCTGTCGATCCTTCCGCACGGGGTCGTCGTGCGGTGCCGCGCCCCGCGAGCATGTCAGGCGGACGGGGATCGATGCGGACCAGACGCCGTCACATCGGCTGGGGCCAGCTGGCGATTGCGGTCGCGACCCTCATTGCGGGCGCGGCCGCGGCCGCTGAGCCTCCCCGCCTCGTTCCGGTGCACCAGGCGGGACCGCCGGCCCCCCTGCCCGGGCCGGCCTGGAGCGACCCCGACAGCGTCAACTGGATCGACGTGCCGGCGGCCGCGCCGACGCCACCCCCACCGCAGCCCCGCATCATCGGCCGGATCGCCGACCGGCGAATCGACGGCCGCGCGAGCGTCGTGCCCGTCGAACCCCGCCGGGCGGCCGCGCTCGCGGAGCGGATCCGCAGCCGGCTCCGGGGCGACGGCCGCATCGCGCGGGCCCTGGGTTCCGGGGAGCCAGCGGCCGACGGCCAGGCCACGATCACCGACGGCTGGCCCACGCCGGATCGACTCATCGACCAGCTCGAGTCGCTCGCTGTGCTCGCCGCCGACGCCGAGCACGCGGCCGTGGCGGCCTGGGCCGAGCAGGCCCTTGTCTCCATCCACGCGACGCTCGAGACCCAGGGCCCTGCCGATCCCTCGGCTCCGGACGAGCTGCTCGCGCTCGGCGAGGCCGTGGCCACGGGCATGGTGACCGCCGAGCAGGGCCTGCCCCCGCATCTGGCGAGCGAGACGCGGCGGGCGGCGCTGGCGGTGGCGCGTCGCGTGGCGGTCTGGCGGGCGGCGGCCGACTGGTCAACCGAATCGGAGCCGGCGTCCCCGCGGGGCACCGACGTGGGGCTGATGCTGGGGGCCCGGCCCGCCGGCAACGAGCTCGACCGGCTGCTCGCCTTCATCGAGCACTACGAGGCGGCGGCCGAGCCGGCCCAGGCATCGGCCGTGAAGGCGGCGCTCGCCGGCGTGAACGCCTCCCCGTCCCACGCCGCGTCGGAACTGGTCCGGGCGGTCTCCGACCACTACCTCGCCCCCAACGTGCGACTCGCCGTCCATCGGGGCTTCGTCGAGCGGATGCTGCCGGAGTCCACGGTCACCGACAACGCGGTGCAGGATTTCATCCTCGGCCGGCCGGTGCGGGGCCGCAGCACCGTCGAGCAGTCGATGGCCGTGCGGTTCCTGCCGCATCCCGGTGAGATCCGGATGGAGCTGGTGATCAACGGCCAGGTGGCCTCGCGCACGGTCACGGAATCCGGCCCGGTCGCCATCCACTCCAAGAGCAATGCGACGTTCGTCGTCCTGAAGCCGATCCATCTCACGTCCACCGGCCTGGCCATCGCGCCGGCCCGGGGCAGTGCCGCCACCCGGGCCCAGCTGGCCGACATCGAGACCAGCTTCGACTCGGTGCCGATCATGGGCTCGCTCGTCCGCACGATCGCCCGCAACCAGCACGACGATGCCCGGGCCGAGGCCAGCCGCGAGGCCAGCAACAAGATCGTGCACCGGGCCTGCCGCGAGGTCGATCAGCAGGCCGGGCCGAAGCTCGACGAGATGGCCGAACGGATCCGCGAGCGGGTCTGGCAGCCGCTGGTCGGCCTGGGACTGGAACCCACGCCCGTGGGCCTGGAGACCACCGCCGACGTCGCGAGCCTCAGGCTTCGCCTCGCGGCTGACTCGCAACTGGCCGCGCACACGCCCCGCCCGCGGGCGCCGGCCGATGCACTGTTGAGCATGCAGTTTCACGAGACGGTGGCCAACAACGCCTTCGAGCGGTTCGGCCTGGCCGGCCGCCGCCTCGAGTTGCCGGAACTCGCGCGGCTGGTGTGCGAGCGCATGGGGATCGAGACCCGCGTGCCGGACGACCTCCCCGACGGCGTGGCGGTGACGTTCGCCCAGGTCGCGCCGCTGCGGATCGAGTGCCGCGAGGGACTGGTGCACGTGCGGGTGGCGCTCGACGCGATCGAAAGCGGCCGCCGCAACTGGTACGACCTGGTCGCCCAGGTGGCCTACAAGCCAGTGGCGGCGGGGCCACAGGTGTTGCTCGAGCGCGAAGGTCCGGTCCGCATCGGCGGCCCGGATCACGAGGGGCGGATGGAGATCGCACTGCGGACGATCTTCGGCAAGATCTTCGCCAAGGAGCGGCCGATCGCGATCCTGCCGGAGAAGGTGACCGCCAATCCGCGGCTGGCCACCGTCCGCGCGGTGCAGGCCGTGGCCACCGACGGCTGGCTGGGCATCGCCCTGGCGGAGCCGGTGGACCGCATGACGGGCCGACCCGCGGCCCCGTCTCCCACGGCGGTGAAGCCGGCCACGACCGACCGCGGCCCGCTGCGGCGATAGCCTTCGGCGGGGAGATGGGCATGCCCATCCATGACTGCTCGCGCCCGATCGGCCGGGAAACGGTTGCCTCGCTCCGGTGCCTATGGCCCCACCGCGGGACTTCGCCCATTGCCGTTTGTGTCACCGTCGCCGCGGTGCCGAGCGGCGTCGTGGTCGGATGTCACCGCCGCAGTTCGGGTACTCAAGTGGAAACTCCTCCCCTACCCGCGCCATCAGTTTCCCCTGGAGCGGCGGTCTCTGACCGCCGTAGTCCGGCAGCGTCATCAGCCATCTGCGGCCAGATCCCAGTCGAGACGGCGGCCGCGCTCGATCGTCGCCTCCAGCTCCGTGGCGTCGTTGAAGCGTGGCGGAATGTACTGCTCGATGAGCGGGTTGCCGGCCTCGTTCTTCTGGCCCGGCACCGGGCGGTCGCCCGTGATCCGCACCCGCGCGCGGCCGCGGTCGACCTGGGCCGAGTAGCGACCGGCCACGATCTTGCTGAACCCCAACACCGCCTCGGAGTCGGCCGCGACGAAGTAGATCGCCCCGTCGGCGATCCGGCTGCCACCGAAGGTCACGGTTCCGGAAACGTTGACTTTCCCATCCACCCCGCCGCCGCACCCGGCGCCCATGAGGATACCGATCGCCACGAACAGCCTGCGACCAACCATCACCACTCCCCGGACGGCTCACTGCCGTCGCGCGTGCCCAGGCCCTGCCAGACAGCCCCATCGATCTGCTCCTCGACGAACCGGGCCGAGGCGTCACCCATGGCGATGTTCATCCCGCCCAGGTGCATGCTGCGGCCGCCAACGTTGTTCCGAGATGGATTCGTACAGCCGCCGCAGGGTGTCTTCGGTTGTGACGAGCCGGATGGATAATTGGCGCAGGCCTCCCAGAGATAGTCCGGCACGGCAGAGTTTGGAGGGTTCAGTGTTGTGAAGAGTGCTCCCCCGTGCAGGGAATTGTAATAGGAGCCGCGGTAATCCATCGCGCCCCAGTATGCGCAGGCGGATCTGTCCCCGGCATCGCGTGGCACGACGATCAACTCACCGACCATCAGCGTCCGCGACAGCCCATCTTTCACCTGCGAGATCTTCGTGCGCGACTTCGGATAGAAGATTCCGTTCATCGCCAGACTGTCAGCCTTCGTCCCGTAGGCCCGCGAGCCCGCACAGAGCACGTAATTGCCGAAAAAGCCCTGCGTGCCAGCACCATCCCCAGCGGGCGTGCTCGTGCGTACGCCACCGGGATTACTCGGGCAGACAAGCTCTCCGACCACCGTGTTGCGGCCCTCGACGCGTTGCATACCGAAACTGTTCGGAATCAGCGCATCCATCTGCGGTTTGATCTGCTTGTACAGCGGCTCCTCCTCCATGAA
>JBJTPO010000403.1:0-1379 GCA_046075145.1 Planctomycetota bacterium | reverse complement strand
AGCGACGACGTCTGGCTCCGGGCGACCGCCGGCAGGGCGGCGCACGCGGCGAAGCAGGCGATGATCCGAAGCACTGAGGCCATGCCGCGCACGCGTGGGGGAAGGCCGGTCAGGCCCGCCGATCAAGTGGATGCCCGATCGCGGCGCATCCTCGCCACGACCACCCCGAAAGAAGGTCCCGGAGCGGGCAGGAAGTACCGCGCGGCGAATCGGCGAGGCAAGGCCGCAGCCCAAGCAGGCAGCCCTCAGGCTGCCGCACTACCATGCCCGCTTGCCCGCACCGCCGAGGCCTGCCCATCTTGCCCGCCCACCAACCCCCGCCGTCGCCCCACGACGACCCGCTCGACCCCGCCGCCCTCGTCGGCCCTGGCCTCCTGGCCGGATTCGAGCGGCTCGCCGAGGCCGCTTCGACCATGGACCGGGCCCGGGAGGTGGCGGCCGAACCGGCCGCTGCGGTGCCGTTCGCCGTCGTCGCCGACCTTCAACGGTCCGGTCGCGGCCAGCGGGGCGCCCGGTGGTGGCAGGCGCCCGGGAGCCTGGCCGTGAGTCTCGTCGTGGCCACCGAACGCGCCGTCTCGCCGCCGCCGGCATGGTCGCTGGCCTGCGGCGTGGCGGTGGCCGAGGCAATCGCCGCGGTCGAACCGACGGCTTCACCGCTCGTCCGCTGGCCCAACGACGTCGAGGTGGCCGGCCGCAAGCTCGCCGGCATCCTGGTCGAGGCCGCGCCGGTGGGCCGCGCGATCTTCGGGATCGGGGGCAATACGACCGGAACAGCCGCCGACGCGCCGGCCGCCATCGCCGCCCGCGTCGCGACCCTGCCCGACATCAGCGGCCGCCCGCTTCCGCGGCAGCGGCTGCTCGAGGCGCTCGTGCCTCGCCTGCTGTCGCTCCTGGCCGAGGTCGCCCGCGACCCGGCCGTGCTCGCCGCCCGCTACCGGCCGCGGTGCGGCCTGACAGGCCGCCGCGTGACCGTCCATGTCGGCGGCACGCCGATCGAGGGCATCTGCCAGGGCATCGCGACCGACGGCCGGCTCGTCATCGACACCGCCACCGGCCGCGAGCTGATCGCCTCGGGGAGCCTCACTCCGCCCGCGGATGTCTGGCGCGGCGACGGGTGAGCGGCTCCCCGGCCGGTCGGGCGACGGCCTTGCCCGGCCGCGCCACCACGCACACTTCCCGGCCGCCGCTCGAAAGCTGCCTGGCCCGCGGCTCGAAGCCCCAGTCGCGAAACGCGGCCAGCCAGGCTGCGAGTTCGGCCGTCCGCGACCAATCCGGGATCTTGAGCGTGGCCACGATGCCCGCGAGCGTCACGCCCTTGGCGGTGGCGACCCGTCCCAAGCTTGCGAGTGTGCTGTGGGGGTCGATGTTCATGTCGGCCA